>CALFSW010000301.1 GCA_937916505.1 uncultured Verrucomicrobiales bacterium
CACTCGGTCAGACATCCCTGCAAGGTAAAGAGCTTCACCGGATGCCTGGCTCTCGCTCCGGCCAAACCATAAGCATCTTCACATCCCCAGGCATGAATGAGATCTGGTTTGATCCTTTTTAGCAGTTTTCCAATATTACGGGTTTCCCATTGATAGGCTGTGACCATCGAAAGGAGCTTTTTATACCGAGGGAGAATTGTGAAATCCTGCCCAAGTGCACGACAAGTCGTCGTTTTGCTGACTTCCTTGGAAAAGGTGATCCAATGGAGATCCAGATCATCCACGTTTTGAAATTCCGGGATCAAAGCCTCCAGCCACGTGGCATAATGAGACCTTGGTCTGGCAAAGCCATCGATCCCATCGAGCGTTCCGAGAGGGACGTCGGCAAGAATAGCGATACGTGGATTGGACATGAAATTTTAGGGCCGGCTACGATCGATCCAACGCCTTGGAAATTGAGTCGCCCAAGAACTTCCTGGAGTCATCCAGCCAACTTTCCGGTATTTGGGGAGGTTCGGCCTCGCTTCGGTCGAGGATGGAGAGGTCTTTGCGGGTGATCGTGCCCGGCTCAAAAAGTCGAAACTGCTGGGACGTCCGCTCGAGCACCTGGGCAATCTTGGGGCTAATCGCGGGGGTGTTTACCAAGACAAACGGACGACCGTATTTGATAGTGAACAAAGTTCCATGTAACGTTCCAACGATGGCGGTGGCCTCAGCATGCTTGAAGAGCTGAACCCACTGAAACGGCGTCAGGGAGCGATACATTTTATCGGCGTGACGATTGGAGGTCAGAGCGCTGACCAGCTGAAGCCCACGCGATTGGCAGTAGTCCTTTAAGTCCGCACCCATTTGGTCATCGATCCGGCCACCATAGGCAAAAAGATATTTGGAAGTTGGCAATCCTCCCCACGTAGGCCCGGGATCATCACCAAGCCAGGTCGGATCAACCACCAATTGGCTTTCAAGGCCGGCGGCATTCTTAACCAATCTGGCGGTTGCGTCATCTCTCACCCCAATACTTGTGAAGCGCCCCAGCCCCTCCTTGACATAGTCCGGGAACGGGCCTTCCGGGTTGGCCGGACCACAACTCGCGGCATAAGAGATAATTGGTTTGTCACGCAGGCCGGGCACCTCCCCAAAGTAGGCTGGATCATTTCCAAAGGCCGGCTGGGCGTAGTCCCAGACAATGTCACTTCCCACCACAAAGGCATCAAAGTCATCCCAGGGAACCTTCGAAGCATCGGTGGTGTAGGAATGCCTGCAAATTTCATTTTCAATGTTGCGAAATCCCCGCTTCTTGAGCATCCAAAAAATCTTTGCTTTCAAAGAAGAGAGGTTTTTCAGCGGAATGTTGATCTGATTACTCTCGTGATGAGTCGCATGAAGGTAATTCACGGCATGAGCCTCATAGCCAAGGGAACGAACGGCATGAACGAGATGCCAGGCCTGCATGAAGCCCCCAAAATTTGGCCCGTTGTGATAAGTGAGAACTCCAATACAAGGTTTTGAATTCGCTGTCATAGAATAAATTTTTTAGTGCCACTTGATGAAATTGGAAACCGGAGAACGCGGTGAACACGTGACCTCGTGGTCCGCGGATGCGTAACCGCATCCAATCAGCATGATGATTCGTTCATGGTCCGGAATATCTGCAGCTTCGCGCAAGGCCCGGTCATCTTTGTTCAAACGTGACCAATTTAGGGGGACTGAAGACAGACCACGGGCGTGAAGAGCGAGGAGAAAATTCATCGAAAAAAGCCCTCCTTCAATCCATCCCTGATACCGCTCGACGCCACCACCAAACAATCTCATGTCAGAGGTCACGATCGCAACCATGGGAATGAGGTGACCAAATCCGCGGTTTCCATTTTGGAAAGACAACATCTCCTGGGCAGCGGCCCCTTCATAAAAATGAACTCTCCACGTTTGCCGATTACAAACCGATGGAGCTGAAATTGCCACTCCGACCGCACCGGTAAGGAGATCCCGGTCCGGAACCCGATCAAGATCAAATTGCCGCACACTATGGCGACTTAGCGCCAACTGATCAAATCGTGCCCGATCATCGGCTGATAATTCGTTAGGCAACTTTGAGCCGGCTTCGGTCGTAATAGCATCCTCTTCGTCCCAAAACTTGGCGGGGATAAGATCTGAAACATCAATGTTTAGATCTTGATGTTTACGATGGTAGGATTTGATTGCCGCAAGAGCTGCCTGAAAATGGAATTCACATTCTCTTCCTCCGGCCTCTTTCCAAATTGAAGTCAGGACGATCAGTCTCTTTAACACCCCGGTCCCGGAACGCGGACGGAAGTCGGACATCACCAAGCCCTTCTCCAGGACGTGATAATGCTTGATCAGATCAGATTCAATATGAGCCAACTCATGTCTCTTGACCGGACCCGCCCAACTGGCCGAGCGGAAGTAGCGCTGGGCATCGAGAGCTGACTCCCGCTGCAATTTCACCCATTCCAAAGAGCGCCGACACTTTTTTTTAATTCTGGCAAGAAAAGACATTTCGCTGTTTGAATTTATCGAAGATTAACTTGTTGCTGAAAGCGCACTTTTGAAGCTTTATTGCGAGCGACTTTTTTCATCTTGAACATCAGATTTTGGTTACACTTCTGATTTTCAGGCTCATCCCCCCGGTTCTAGAAGCCTAATCATTTTTGCATAACGATGGAGTGCCCGATGCCCAACAAGGGAATGAATTGGTAAAGATAAAAGTCGCATTCGAAAACAAGCTGAGACGTTCAAAAGATCCGGTATCTGTGATCACGCGATTAAACGGCTTAAAAAGATTAATGGTTGATTTTGCAATATGGAAGACGGGAGTTTCGGTATCTGCTGAGAACTTTTTAGGAAGTGTTTCCTGAGTCGTAAAAATAAGTGATGTACTTGCAAGTCGACGAATCTCAAACCTGCGAACTTTTAAATGAGATGCTGCGAACTTTGGTCCGGCTCGGACTGTTTGTAGTCACTGAAGAAGAGATTAGCAGCTCTTTTGGGGAGAAATATTTCCTTGATCTTGAGTCCGACTACCCACGTGCCGGAAGCTAATTCAGAATCACCTCATAATCATTCCAGTCTCAAATCTAAAGGTGATTATCAGTAGCTTTAAACCGGTATGAAAATGTTCACACTCTTACTTTTATGAAAAAAATTTGCTTTTCTTTGTCTTAAGAATGACTGCCACAGAATCTTTCAAAACTGGACAGAGATAAATTGAAATCAGGATCAAGCACGAAGACGTGACAAATGCAATACTCACTACTGCCATGAGATTAAATGAGTCAACTAATTGTAGAGAAAACCATCCAAAAAAAGAGAGTAATAACCCCAAGATTACGGGGATATAACGGCGAAAGATTTCGAGAGGGAAGATTTTTTCCGGAAACGATCTAGCGCGATAAATCATATAAGGAATACTACTTCCAAAAGTCATCACAGCTAAAAGCGCAACGAATATGGCGATACTGGAATCTCGTTCAGTTATTAAGAATATAGATATTGCGAGCAGACTGCTATCGATTATGTTCGATGTCTTTGCCCACCCCATCTTCTTCGGGATGGTGATCACAGGCCAAAAAGAACGCTTTACAACAATTATTCCAAACCAAATTGCGACTGCTAAATTAAGCTTATCAGAAATCACAACTGTTCCTGCAGACCAAATATTAATCGCTGGCTTTAGACCGACTGCGATGCAAACCATCGTCACAGCAGCACCCAAAGACATCATGGATACCAGCTGCTCATATCGCTTCCTAAGAATTTGATTCTCAGCTGAAACATACATCTGAGCTAGCCCTGGATAAGCGGTCTCGATGGGCTTGCAGAGAAGTGATTCGCAAAAAATGATCCCCCTGTTGATGATTCCCCAGACGGCATTGGCTTCCAGACCCAATATCCTGGTGATCGCAAAGGTTGGAATAATTCTTAGGAGCCGGTCTCCGAGCGTCGCAAAAAAACGATCAAGACCATACTTAAAAATTTCTTTAAAGAGTTTTTGATTAAATGGAGACTTAAGGATCTTAAACCTAAAACTACAAAAACTTCTCGCAAATGTATAACGGAGCGTCGAAACAATAAAGTTTCCTATGATTAGTCCTAAAACCATGCTCCATATTCCAAGACCTAAATAAAGGGCTGAGCACGTAAAAATAAATGAACCCAGTATTCCGAAGAATCCGGCGCGAT
>CALFSW010000302.1 GCA_937916505.1 uncultured Verrucomicrobiales bacterium
CACTAGACCACATTTAAGCATGAGCACTATCGAATACGAAAACTACGACAGCACGTCTGTCAGCTACAACGAGACCCGAACTCCGATCGGCCTCCCGATCATTCTAAAACACCTGACCGCGACCCCGGTCGCCTTGAACGAGCAAACGGTTCTGGACGCCGGTTGCGGCACGGGCAACTACCTCGCGCCCCTTCACGGTCAGGTTGGCACCTTGCATGGAGTGGAGTTCAATGCCGGCATGGTGAAGGTCGCCCGGGAGCGATTCCCCGATGATCCCGAAGTGAAGATTGAGCAGGGCAGCGCCACCGAATTATCATCTGCAGACGGGATCTACGACGGTGTCATCTGTAATCAGGTCCTCCACCATCTCGATGATGGCACCACCGCTGATTTCCCCAACGTCGCGACATTTTTCCGCGAAGCCTTTCGCGTCCTGAAACCTGGCGGAGTCCTCATCATCAACAGCAGTGGCCACGATCAGCATCGCGACGGATTCTGGTGGGCAGCCTTAATCCCAAAAGCAATCGATCAAATGCTGAAGCGCATGCCGTCGATCGAAGTGCTCAAGGAGAATTTTCTGAAAGCCGGATTCACAGACTACGAAGTCGTCGTCCCCTTCGACGAAGCCTTGCAGGGCGGGCAGTATCTGGATCCGAAAGGACCGCTCAGCCCGGCCTGGCGCGCCGGGGATTCCAGCTGGTCTCTGGCCACCGAAGAGGAACTCGCACATGCCATCGCCGAGGTGAAAATCCGGCTCGAAGACGGCAGCATGGCACCCTTTATCAATGATCGCGAAAAGCTCCGCGCAGAGCTTGGACAGACCACTTTTCTTATCGCACGCAAACCATAAAACAGATGCCTCTCACACAAATAAAAGGAGATCCTATGAAGACCGTCTATCTGGCCATGAGTGCCGACATCATCACGCCGGCCCACGTGAACATCATCCGGGAAGCCACCGCGCTTGGGGAGGTCGTCATCGGACTGCTGACCGACAGCGCGGTCGCCGGATTTCAACGAATGCCCCACATGCCCTACGATGAACGCAAGTTTGTTCTGGAAAACATTGTGGGCGTCAAGGAAGTGGTGATTCAAGAGTCACTGGACTACGTGTCAAACCTGCAACAGATCAAACCCGACTACGTTATGCACCGCGATGACTGGAACACCGGCGTGCTCCGGGGAACCCGGCAGTGTGTCATTGACACTCTTAAACCTTGGGGCGGCAAACTCATCGAGCCCAGTTACATGCCCGGCCTCACCTCGGCTTCATTATCCAAGTCACTCAGGGACGTCGGCACAACGCCTCAGGTTCGTCTGGGCATGTTGAAGAGACTCCTGGAAGCCAAGCCGATGGTAAGAATTATCGAAGCGCACAGCGGATTGACCGGTCTGATCGCGGAAAACGTCAGCGTCCAAGTCGATGACCAGCGCCGGGAATTTGACGGCATCTGGATGAGCAGCCTCACAGACTCGGCCGCCAAAGCGAAACCTGACATCGAGTATGTCGACATCACCTCCCGCATGAACACAGTGGGTGACATCCTCGAGACAACCACCAAGCCCATCATTTATGACGGCGATAGTGGCGGGATCCCCGAGCATTTTGTGTTCATGGTCCGCACCCTGGAACGTCTCGGCGTCTCCGCCGTGATCATCGAAGACAAGAAAGGCTTGAAAAAAAATTCGCTGTTCGGGACCGAGGTGGCGCAGATGCAGGACAGTATCGAGGACTTCGCCGACAAAATCACGCGCGGCAAGCAGGCGCAAGTGACGGATGAATTTATGATCATTGCACGCATCGAGAGCCTAATCCTCAAGGCAGGGATGGACGACGCGTTGAAGCGGGCGAAGGCCTTCATCGCCGCTGGTGCGAACGGGATCATGATTCACAGCAAAGAGGAGACTGCCGCCGAGGTGATGACCTTCTGCAAGGAATACAAAAAATTCGGCGATAATGTGCCCCTGGTCGTGGTGCCATCGACTTATTCCCAAACGACCGAGGACGAGCTCGAAGCGGCGGGTGTGCGCATTGTCATTTACGCCAACCAGCTCCTGCGAAGCGCCTATCCGGCCATGATCCGGACTGCCGAGAGTATTCTGAAGAACGGCCGGGCGTCCGACTCTGCGGATTACTGCATGCCGATTAAGGAAATCATTAGATTAATTCCTGAAGGATCGGATGGACGATCATGATCCGCTGTCAGGATTTCCATGATTGGCTGACCGCACGCGGTGTCGACTTCTTCGCCGGCGTCCCGGACTCGCTGCTCAAACCCTTTTGCTTTTACCTCGCGGATCAGGCCGGCGACAAACACGTGATCACTGCGAACGAAGGCGGCGCAGTGGCCGTGGCTTGTGGTTACCATTTGGCGACGGGGAAAGTCCCGCTCGTCTATCTGCAAAACTCGGGACAAGGCAACACGATCAACCCGTTGCTCTCACTGGCCGACCGGGACGTTTACAGCATTCCGCAGGTCCTGCTGATCGGCTGGCGGGGCGAACCCGGCACGACAGATGAGCCGCAGCACGTCAAACAAGGCAAGGTGACCGTCAACCTGCTGGAGGCGATGGACATTCCCTGGCGTCACCTGCCAAGCGAGCCCGAGGCAGCCTCCCGTTGCATCGATGAACTCGTCGCCCTCGCGGCTACCGAAAGCCGGCCGGTTGCTCTCTTGGTGAGTAAAGGAACCTTTGAGCCATACAAAACCAAACCGAAACCTTCTCCCGCGGACTCCTTTGAGATGACTCGCGAGCAGGCCATCGAGGTGGTCACGGCCAACCTCGGTGATAAGGATGCGATCGTCGCGACGACCGGACACATATCGCGTGAATTGTATGAATGTCGCGCCCGCGCCGGAGATGGGCATGAGCGGGAGTTTTTGACCGTCGGATCGATGGGCCACGCCTCGCAAATTGCGATGGGAATTGCCCTCGCGCAACCCGACCGGCAAGTGGTTTGCCTCGACGGCGACGGGGCGATGCTGATGCACATGGGGGCTGCCGCGATCGTCGGTGCCGCGGGTGTGGAGAATTTTAAACACATTATCCTGAACAACGGAGTCCACGATTCCGTGGGCGGGATGCCCAGCGCGGGCTTGCAGGTCTCGTTCACCGAAATCGCCAGGGCCTGCGGCTACACCGAAGCGTGGCGCGTCGAGCGGCCCGAAGATGTCGTTGAAAAAATCGCCCGGCTCCGTTCCGCACGGGGGCCGGTGATGCTCGAGATCATGGTGCAAAAAGGCGCACGCGCCGACCTCGGTCGGCCAAAAACTTCGCCTATTGAAAACAAAAAATCCTTCGTGCAATTCCTGGCCGACATCGATTAACACGAGTTGTCCGCTCTCCTGTTTTTCTCCACAAATCTGAGGAGGATCCGAACATCTTGTTCGACTCCTCCGATTCTCTCCACAGGCTTCACCCATGTCTTCGAAACTCATTGGCATTCTTGTTTACCTACTGATCCTGTTGGTCATCGGATGGTTGGCCTCCAAGCGAGTGAAATCTCTCGGCGACTATATCGCGGCGGGAAAGCGGTTGGGGTTTCTTCCGGCCGCCCTCTCGGCGCGGGCCACCGGTGAATCAGCCTGGCTGCTGCTGGGGCTAACCGGAATGGGCGCCGCGATTGGTCTCCAGGCCTTTTGGGTGGTGGTCGGAGAAATCGTGGGCGTGGGCATCGCCTGGCTCTGCATGAACCGGCGATTCAATCGGCTCACCACGCAATACGGAGCTCTTACCATTCCCGATTACCTCGAGGCGCGGTTTCGAGACCCTTCTCATGCGCTAAGGCTCGTCTCGGCAGGCGCCCTGGTCGTCTTTGTCATGATTTATGTCAGCGCCCAGATCGACGCGACGGCGACTGCATTCCACAGCTTCCTGGGTTGGGACTACTTCACCGGCGCGGCGGTCGGGTTCAGCGTCGTCGTCATTTACATCGTGGCGGGCGGATTTCTGGCTGTGGTCTGGTCGGATGTTTTCCAGGGTGGCTTGATGTTCGTCGGTCTCGTGGCCATCCCGATCATCGGTCTCAATTACGCCGGCGGTTGGAACAACGTTGCCGTCGGGCTCGCGGCGCAAGATCCCGGTCTCATGTCCATCTGGGGACCGGCCGGATTGACGCTGAACAACATCCTGGCAATCGTCGCGCTTGTTTCGATCGGACTGGGATTCCTCGGTTCGCCACAAATTTTTGTTCGCATCCTCGCTCTCAAATCTGAAAACGAAGTCAAGAAGGGCGCCGTCGTCGCGATCCTCTACACCACCCTGACCGATTGCGGAGCAGTCCTGATTGGAATGATCGGGAGACACCTTCTGATGGGGCCGCAAGATTCCCTGGAAGGAGTCCTTGGGGCCAACGGACAAGATATCCTTCCCTTGATCGTTGAGGTGCTCATACCAGTGACCCTGATTGGCTTTGTCATTGCCGGGGTCCTATCCGCCGCGATGTCGACGGTCGATTCCCTGCTGTTGGTCGCCGCGAGTTCCGTCGTCCGCGATGTCTACCAGAGGATTCTGAATCCATCCTTACCCGATGAAAGTCTGGTGAGACTAAGCCGGTTGACGACCGTTGGGCTTGCCATGGGCGCTTTTGCGCTCGCGATGACGATCGCCTACTTCATTCCCGAAAGGACCGTCTTCTGGTTCATCGTCTTTGGCTGGTCCGGGATCGCCGCGACGTTTTGTCCAACCATGATTCTGTCCCTGTTCTGGGCGCGATTCACCAGACGAGGTGCGCTCGCTGCCATGATATCGGGATTTGTCGCCGTGCCGATTTTCAAGTTTGCGATGCCCTTGTTGCCCGGCGCCGCCGGAGAGGCCTTTGCAAACCTTGAGGAAATGTTCCCGGCCTTCGTGGTCGGCTTTGCCGTCGGCATTCTGGTCAGTCTATTTGACCGAAAAGGCCAACTGGCGCTCCAGGGCATCGAGGCTGAATTGAAATAGTCCCAAGAACTCACGGTCCACTCTCGAAGATCGTTGGAGAATTGCAGTTCGTAGCGAGCGTTTGGATTGGTTCCGGTCCACGAAACGAGCATTCGTTTTCGCCCTGGCGTGCTCTCGATGAGGATGCGTCGCATCGCCTCCGAGGCCGCTCCGTAGAAATGCCGACGGTTTTCCCATGGTTGGTCGTTGCCGAGCAGGCGCATGTAGGCCTCGTTGACCAGCGCAGTTGCCTGAAGCGAACTTTTTACATTTTGCACGTTCTGTAAATATTTCGGGCGGTGAATGTGGACCAGCGCCGCTTTACTCGGGTAAGGGCCGGATTCACCGAAAAATGTCCGGTAAGGCTTGGAAATCTGGAGTGAGGTAATCGAATACCCAATTCTCTTACGCGCTCTGCTATCGATATTGTGGCAATTCGGTCGAGGCTTTGCTACCTGGATTGTTCAAACGGGATTTTTGCGCGCCTGCCCAAAAAAATTCACGATCGGACGAAACGAATCGCTCCAGATGCTTCTTAGTCCGGTAGAATCCTGTAGTATCGGCTTCCATGCCCAAGAACTCTTCATCAATCCACCACTGCAAACGATGCGGCGAGGCCATCGCCACGGCCTCGCCAACGGGTCTGTGCCCGGGCTGCATGTTCGGCGGCGCTTTGGGGCTTGAGCGTTCGGAGGATTTCGAAAGCGAAGGTTCCCTTGATTCCGCCGATCTGAACCATCGAGATCCGACCCTTGGCTCTGGCGAGGCGCCCGATCCCCTCGAGGGCACCCGGATCGGGCGCTACAAGATCCTCCAGCGCATCGGTGAGGGCGGATTCGGGCTCGTCTACATGGCCGAACAAATCGAATCGGTGCATCGTAAAGTCGCCCTGAAGGTCATCAAGGCGGGCATGGATACCAAGCAAGTCATCGCCCGCTTCGAAGCCGAGCGGCAGGCCCTGGCCCTGATGGATCACCCGAACATCGCGCGCTTCCTGGATGTCGGAGAGACCGCCGAAGGTCGACCTTACTTTGTGATGGAGTTGGTCAAGGGTATGCCCATCACCCAATATTGCCGCGAGAAGAAGCTTCCTGCCGAAGCGCGGATTGCGCTCTTCATCCAGGTCTGCCGCGCGATCCAGCACGCCCACGTGAAAGGGATCATCCACCGCGATCTCAAGCCCTCGAATATTCTCATCACCCTCCAGGACGGACAGGCCATTCCGAAGGTGATCGATTTCGGGATCGCCAAGGCGATGGACCAACGCCTGACGGATAAGACCCTGTTCACACGCTTCGAACACATGCTGGGCACGCCAGCCTACATGAGCCCGGAGCAGGTGGCCCTCAGCGCGGTCGATGTGGATACGCGCGGCGGAGGCGCAACCGTCCTGTCCATCGATATCCATGACGCCGAAGAGCACACCTGCCTTGAGCCGGCCGACCATCTCTCGCCCGAGGCGGTTTTCGAGCGCCACTGGGCCTCGTCGATCCTGAATGCGGTGATGCAGCGCTTGCGAGAGTCGTATGAGATCGAGGGCAAGACCGAGGTGTTCGAAGCGTTGAAAGACAGTCTCGGCCTGGGACGCGGTGAGCGGAGTTATCGGGAGATCGGCGACGGGCTGGGGATCTCCGAGACCGCCGCCCGGCTCACCGTGCACCGCATGCGCAAACGCTACCGCCAGTTCCTGCTCCAGCAGATCGCCAGCACGCTCGATCCCGAAGGAAGCGCCGAGGACGAACTGCGCTACCTCTTTGGGGTATTTCAAAGTTGAACTCGTCTTTAGGTGGTCCGGGATCGTGGCGACGTTTTATCCGAGCATGATTCTATCCCTGTTTTGGGCGTGATTTACCCGCTCCCCCTTCAAGCTCCCCACCCCAGAAGCAAATTCCTGCAGTTTGATCGATGTTAGGATTGAAATGTTCAATGACCCACATCGAGGGATATCTGCCTAGTCTATCGCCATGTTCAGTCAGTTTCGGTTCCTCATTCGGCTCCCTCGAAAATCCGTGCTATTCTTCAGTGTCATCGTTGCGGCTGGGATCTTGGCGGCACCTTATACTGAGACCGTGAAGGCAAATGGAATGGCGAAGGAAAGTGAACATGTTATTTTGGTGCATGGTATGGCACGGAGCGCGAGCACGATGAATTCGATGGCTGAGACCTTGCGACAGGCAGGCTATACCGTCACGATCCTTGATTACCCGTCTCGAAAGAAAACCATTCAAAAACTAACGGACGAACATCTTGCTCCCGCCGTAAAGGAGTGTCGGAGTCAGGGCGCGACCAAAATCCATTTTGTGACCCATTCGCTGGGAGGTATTTTGGTTCGCGATTTTCTGTCTCGTCATCAAGCTCCGGAGCTAGGGCGTGTGGTGATGCTGGCACCACCAAACCAGGGCAGTGAGGTCGTCGATTGCATCGGTCACTGGCGTGCCTTCAAAATGATCAATGGTCCTGTGGGTGAGCAACTTGGGACAGCAAAGGAAAGCCCGCCTCGCTCTCTGGGTAAAGTTGACTACCCAGTGGGGATTATCGCTGGTGATCGATCCATTAACCCGCTCAACAGCGGCATGATCCCGGGGCCCGATGATGGCAAGGTCTCGGTCGAGAACACCAAGCTTGAGGGGATGACCGACCATACGGTGCTGCATTGTACGCACCCGATGATTATGAAGCGACCGGATGCGATCAAGCTGACCTTGCGATTTTTACAGGAGGGTGAGTTCAAGGAGACTGGTTCTGATGATTAATCGTAGCTAGAGCCTGTCCGAAAGAGATGCGAATCGCGCCATTTTCGATGACGTGGTTCTTGGCCAAAGGACAGGTTTTAGGTCGGTGAATCCATAATCGCGATACCGCGCAGACCGTATCCGACCAGCGGATCGATCAGTTTGGTGTAGTTGCCACCGGCGGATGAGGTTGCTCGCTGAGCCAGATCTCGATCTTCGATCCACCCACAGCGGCGCAAATCAAGCCCACCGGCACCAGCGCATCTTGCCGAAGGCGACGCCCAAAAAAGAAGGCCACTTTCTTAATTTCCGGAGTCGTCTCCGGAGAACAAACCAACCATGAAATCCCCTGCCCCGAAACCATCTGGTGCAAGGCCGGATAGTTGGCCTTTTTGATCGAACTTTCTGGGAAATAGCGCGACTTGGAAGTCCGTATTATGCCGACCATGTTCGACTGCCCGGCACAGAGCCAGACATCGCAATCTGGATCGCGGCAACCGTTTGTGATAATTTCCTATTCATGTTCAAGGGACAGAGCGATCAGGCCAACACCTCCCCGACCACCTTTCCGTGGACATCGGTGAGCCGGAAGTCGCGACCCTGGCTGCGGAAGGTGAGGCGTTTGTG
>CALFSW010000303.1 GCA_937916505.1 uncultured Verrucomicrobiales bacterium
GGTGGCAAGGAAGAGGCCCTCTCCTCCGAAGAACATGCTTTTCAGACTCCCGGAGCGCTCGATGCTGTAATCGATGGACGGCGAGAAGCCGACAAGGCAACCCGTGTCGAGTCGGAGGGTTTCTCCTTTTAACTCTTTTTTGATGACATGGCCTCCGGCATGGATAAAGGCCATGCCATCTCCCAGGAGCTTTTGGAGAATGAATCCTTCACCTCCGAAGAAGCCGGTCCCGATTTTCTTGTTAAAGGCAATGGAGACCTTGGTTCCATAAGCCGCGCAGAGAAACGCGTCCTTTTGACAAAGAAGCTCTCCTCCAAACTCCGCCATGTTGATGGGAATGATTTTTCCGGGATACGGTGCCGCAAATGCGACACGCCGTTTGTGGACAGAGCCACCGTGGCTAAAATGGGTCATGAAGATGGATTCTCCGGTGATGACTCGTTTTCCGGCGGAGAGGAGCTTGCTCATGACTCCTTGATTCGCTTCGGATCCGTCGCCCATTTTGGCCTCAAAACTAATATCCTCCTCCATGTAATTCATGGCTCCGGCCTCGGCGATGACGGTCTCGCCGGGATCCAGTTCAATTTCCACGATCTGCATGTCTCCTCCCATCAGTTCATAGTCAATTTCGTGGCACTTTTGTCCCGGGGGAGGGCCGTTTGAGATTGCGGAAGGGAGAGGTGGCGGGGCGACCCCGGAAATATCATCAAATAGCTGGGGGATGACTTCTGCGGCGGGGCTCCAGGTGGCCATTCCTTCGGTCCAGAGCTTGGTGTCCACGTCAATTTCCCCGGAGTTCACGAGGGAAACAAGCTCCTCTTCGATAATCTGTTTCTGACGATTTTGTTGGTCAGCGTAATGCCAGGTTTTCATGACAAATCTATAAAGCTTCAATTATGACCTGACGAGGCCATTTTCAGGGTGGCCTTGTTCGCTTGTCGGCACGGCTTTTGCTCGTCATGCTTTCACTGTGGTCACCATGAGGAAAACGAGAATTATTTGCACGCTCGGTCCCGCGACCGAGTCACCCGAAATGTTGCGGAAGCTGATCTCGGCGGGTACCGACGTCTGTCGCTTGAATATGAGCCACGCAAAACACGAGTGGTGTCGTGACGTGGTGGATCGGATCCGGAAAATCTCGAAAGAGGTCGGGAGAACCGTGGGAATTCTCTTTGATTTGCAGGGTCCCTCGATTCGAACGGGCGACCTGGAGGAAAAGATGATTCTGAACAAGGGCGACAAGGTGGAGTTTCGAAAAGAAGGAACCGAGGCGCGTCTTGAGAAATCGACGACGGTGAACTACGGGGGGCTCATGACCGACGTTCACGAAGGTGACGATCTCACCGTCGATAATGGCGAGTTGTTGATGAAGATCGATCAAATCGATGAGGACAGGATGATCTGTGAAGTCATCACGGCGGGATCAATGGGATCGCGCCGCCATATCAATCTGCCGGGAGTGCGTCTGAGTTTGCCTGCACTGACCGAAAAAGATCATGCCGACATTAAGGTGGCGGCCGAGTGTCGGGCTGACTTTGTCGCAGGTTCGTTTGTCCGTGATGCCGGTCATGTGCGTGAACTCCGGACAACTTTGCTCAAGGAAAAATGCACGGCCCAGATCGTCTCCAAGTTGGAGGATCAGGAAGCAATGCGGCACCTTAATGACATCATCAAGGAATCCGATGTCATCATGGTGGCCCGCGGAGATCTGGGCATCGAAGTGAATGTCGAGGAACTGCCGATCATTCAGCGGCGAATTGTGAAACGGTGCCATCAGCTCGGACGAAGGGTGATTGTGGCGACCCACATGTTGGAATCAATGATTCACAATCCCACCCCAACCCGTGCCGAGGTGACCGATGTCTCCAATGCCGTTTTCGAGGAAACCGACGCCATCATGCTGTCGGGCGAGACCACGATTGGAAAACATCCGGTGCGATGTGTTGAACTGATGGATCGCGTTTCCCGGCGTATTGAACGTTCGGGCGGTCTTGGCTACGGGAATGAAGCGACTCTTCATACCGAGAAGCAAAAGACGATCAAAGCGGCGGTGGGTTTGGCTGATTCGATTCCAAACTCACTTCTGGTTGTCTTTACCCGGTCGGGGGAAACGGCTCATCAGGCCGCGCTTTTACGTCCCAAGGCTCCGATCTTTGCCTTTACGCCGGATGCCTCGATTTGCTCCAAGCTCACTCTTTCCAGGGGAGTTTGTTCGTTTGAGGTTCCTTTCGAAGAAACTCCGCGGGAGACCATCGCGGCGGCGGTGAAACTCCTGCGCCACGAACGGGATGTGCAACCAGGGACCCCGTTGATCATGGTTTCTGACATTCTGCAGGAAGGTCACGCCGTGGATTCGATCCTGGTGGAACACGCTTAGGATCGGGTTTTGGGGCGATTATGAGGACTTTGTGAAAAAATTCACAAAGTGTTTGAGACGCAGGCTTTCAAGGGTATTCTCCGCCAGTCCCAATGTCGGAAGAAAAATTAACGCTCTCCCATGCGGCCTACGATTCGAAAATCGAGGGCAACATCATTATTACGCGGGTTGACGCAGCCATTAACTGGATGCGAAAAAATTCGCTCTGGCCCATGCCCATGGGGCTGGCTTGTTGCGCCATCGAGTTGATGGCAACCGCATCATCGCGGTTTGATATTTCCCGGTTCGGAGCCGAGGTGATGCGCTTTTCGCCTCGTCAGGCCGACGTGATGATCGTCGCCGGCACGGTGACCTACAAAATGGCTCTCGCGGTGAAGCGGATCTGGGACCAAATGCCCGAACCCAAGTGGTGTATCGCCATGGGAGCGTGCGCGTCTTCGGGCGGAATGTATCGCAGCTATGCCGTTCTTCAGGGGATTGACCGCTTGATTCCGGTTGATGTTTATATTTCCGGTTGCCCTCCACGCCCGGAAGCGCTCATTGAAGGCTTGATGAAGCTTCAGCGCAAAATTGAAGGAGAGGAATCATTCAAAGCCCAGAAGCAGGAACCAGCCAATGCCTAAAGACAGACCAATGAGTATTGCCGACGATCTTCAAGCTCTGGGACAGAGCAACCCGATTGAATTTAGGGGAGAAACGACCATTAATGTGGGGCTGTCTTCGCTTTATGCCATCCTGCAACGTTGCAAGGAATTGGGATATGAGCTTCTCCTTGATATTTCGAGTCTGGACCATATGGGATCGGAACCCCGATTTGAGATGGTTTACGAGCTCGCCACCCTTGATGATTCCAAGCACCTCCGGGTAAAGGCCAAGGTCGCCGAGGGAGTGGATGTTCCGTCCGCGGTGAAACTCTGGAAGACGGCCAACTGGCATGAGCGGGAAGTTTATGACATGATGGGAATCAAATTTTCCGGACACCCGCAAATGGAGCGAATTCTCATGTGGGAGGGCTTTCCATACTTCCCGCTTCGAAAGGATTTTCCTTTGGCCGGTAAGGAGAGTGAAATGCCGGATGTCGCCTTTAGTGGCGTCGCACCTTTGGAAGGGGGCCCCTTTGTGACCAGCCCCGGTTCGACCCGTGAGACCGGCGAGCCAAGAGCAAAAGGTGAGAGCTGATTTCTCACGGCTATGATTTCATGAAAAAGCAGCCTCTGATCGGGTCTGTTTTTTTTGTGGCTTCGGCTTGTTGGTGAAGTGCAGGCATTGACACCCGGCATGCCGTGGGTATTTTCCGCCCACTTAACTTTCCACACAATTATGAGCGAACCTCAAACACAGTCATTTCAAGCAGAAGTCCGTCAGCTTCTCGATATCGTCATCCACTCCCTCTACACCGATAAGGAGATTTTTGTCCGCGAACTCATTTCCAATGCCTCTGACTCGCTGGAAAAGCTTCGTCTCAAACAACTGACCGAAAACAGCATTTATCAAGGCGATCTTCCCCTGGAGATCGACATCACCACCGATGAAGAGGCGGGAACCATCACCATCATCGATCACGGCATCGGGATGAACCGTGAGGAATTGACCGATAATCTCGGCACCATCGCCCGCTCGGGATCCAAGGAGTTTTTGGAAGCCCTCAAGGAAAAAGGCGATGCCAACGCGTCCGTCATCGGCCAGTTCGGAGTGGGTTTCTACTCCGCATTCATGGCCGCCGAGAAGGTAGAGGTCTTCACTCACTCTTGGGACGAATCTGCCGAAAATCTCAAGTGGGAAAGCGACGGGCAGTCCGGCTACACGATTTCCGAAGTGGAGGAAGAGAAACGCGGAGCCCGCATTGTCGTTCATCTTAAGGAGGACGAAAAGGACTTCGCCAAAGGAGACAATCTCAAGCGGATCATCGACAAGCATTCCCGCTTCGTGTCCTTCCCACTTTCCTTGAATGGCGAGCGTGTCAACACCGTCGAAGCGATCTGGCTCAAGTCCAAGAACGACATTAGCGAAGAGGACTACAAGGAGTTTTACCAGTACACCGCGCACGCGGTCGACGAGCCACGCCACACTCTTCACTTCAGTGCTGATGCGCCCATCAATATCAATGCGCTCCTCTTCACGCCGGATGAAAATCATGAGCGTTTCGGCTTTGGCCAGATGAAAGCCGGGGTCTCACTTTATTGCCGTAAGATTCTCATCGATGCCGAGCCGCAGGGGCTTCTTCCCGAGTGGATGCGCTTTGTCAAAGGAGTCGTCGATAGCGAGGACCTCCCGCTGAATATTTCGCGCGAGACCATGCAGGACAGCGCTTTGGTGAAGAAGCTCAACAGCCTCCTGACGAAGCGCTTCATCAAGCAGCTGACCAAAGAGGCCAAGGCCAACCCTGGGAAACACGAGGAATTCTTCGAGCGTTTCAGCCGCTTCTTGAAAGAAGGAATCGCGAGCGGTCACGAAAATCACGAAGCCCTCGCCGGCCTTCTTCGCTTCGAGTCCAGCCTCTCGGACGAGGGTAAGATGACCTCATTCGAGGAGTATCTCACTCGCGCCAAAGAGGATCAGGATTCCATCTATTACCTTGTCGGTCTTGATCGCAAGTCGATGGAAGCCGGTCCTTACGTCGAGGCTTTCCAGAAGCGTGGTATTGAAGTCATTTTCCTCACCGACAACATCGACGATTACATCATGGAGACTCTCCGTGAATATAAGGGCAAGAAACTCGTCAGCGCCGACCGCGCCGAGATCGATCTCGATGAACTCCCTGAAGAGGAATCGAAACTGAGCGAAGAGGAGAGCAAGGACCTCATCGAGTGGCTTGGCAAAACTCTTGGCGATAAAGTCGAGAGCGTTGGCATGGGCAAGCGTCTCGTTTCCCATCCTGTCGTGGCTCTCACTCCGCAGGATGCCCCGAGTGGCCAGATGCGCGCGATGATGGAAGCGATGGGGCAGGCTGGTCCGGAGCCCAAAGCCCGTCTCGAATTCAATCCCAATCACGAAGTGGTGGCCAAGCTGAATTCGCTAAGAACTGAGAATGAAGAGGTTGCTGCACAGGTTGCAGGGCAACTGGCGGACAATGCTCTCCTGGCTGCCGGATTGGTGAAAGATCCATCAAGTATCATCGCCAACATGAACTCGCTTCTTGGTTCGCTCATGAAGTAAAGGGTGAGGCGAGCCTTCTGTTTTCGGGAGGGCTCGCAATGACCTCCGCATGGGTGGACTTTTTTTGGCCCCCTGAATTACTGATAAAAATTGCGATCTGCTCTCAAGATCCAGGAATGTTATGATTGGGATTCGCGGGCCTCTTGCTGGAGTTCCGTGAGCATTTTTTCAAGTCGGGTGGCGGCATCACCTGCGGGGAAAAATGCTCCGAGGCGGTCGGCCCAGAGAGGGAAGGCCATGGGTGTGAGTCTCTTCGTTTCGACAAGGAGGAAGGGGCGGGTTTGGATCGCTGAAAGCGTTTTTTGGAGGCGTTCGATTTCGAGCTGGTGTTCGAGAATCTCACGCCGTGCTTGCTCCAGGAGGAGGTTGTCGGGATCGTATCTTGTGAAAACTTCGAAGAGGAGATTGGCCGAGACCTGGAGATCGCGGGTGGGCTTTCGTTTTCCCGGCATGTCGGGAACAAGGAGGCCGGCAACGCGGGCGACGTAGCGGAACTGGCGTCGAGCCATTTCCGCGGTATTCAGGCACTCAAGGAGGTCTTCCAGCAGGTTCCCGGTGCTGAGCGCTTGCCGCAATATGTCTTCATCAAGGCTCAGACCCCGGGGTGCGCCGAGGCAGAAGCCGTAGTCGTTTTGGGTGACATTGATGGATTCTCCGGCGTCTCGTGAAAGGCGGAAGGCAACGAGCGCTCCGAGGCCTTCGTTGACCAATCGTCCGGCGAAGGCATAAATGAAGAGATGTTCGCCCTCGCGGGTGCGGGTGAACTCGATGAGGAGTTTTTCGTTCGATGGTAGGGCCGACCAGGATCTTTGGATGGCAAGAATGGGGGCCACCGCTATGAGCTCGGGTGAGTCCGCCGGGCCGTGAAGACTGCGTGCCACGGCGTGGGAAAGCTCGGTGGAAAGGGGCATTTTATTGCCACCCCAGATTGGGACTTCTCCCTTTGCTTTCCTGGTGGCGGCACGGACAGTGGCGGTCAGCTTGTGGAAGCGGATGAGTTCGAGTCGACGGCCGGCGAAGACGAATTGTTTTCCGGGTTTGAGCTTTGAGGCGAATCCTTCTTCGACGCTTCCGAGGGTGCGCCCGCTTGTGAACTTGATGAGGACCGAGGTGTCGGAGGTGATGGTCCCGATGTTCATGCGGTGAAGTTGGGCCGTGCGCTTGTTAGTGACGGTGAGAAGACCCTTGATGATTTCGGCTTTTTGATACTGCGGATAGGCCGAAAGCGAGCCGCCATTGGTGATGAAACCGAGGGCCCAATTCCATTCCGCTTCGGTGAGCTTGGCGTAGGAATGGGAGGAGAAAATTTCCTCCTTCAAATCCCCGGGAGTGGTCGGTTCACCAAGTACGAGAGTGGTGAGATGTTGCACCAAAACATCGAGTGGTTTATTCAACAGGGTTCGGTTTTCAATTTCCTTGCGATGCCAGGCATCGCGCGCTGCCGAAAATTCCACAAGTTCCAGCGCATTGGTGGGGACACAAATAATGCGGGAGGTTTCGCCCGGTGAATGACCGGAGCGCCCGGCACGTTGGGTGAGGCGGGCGATGCCTTTTGGCGAGCCGACCTGGATGACTTGATCGACCGGCGAGAAATCAACGCCGAGGTCGAGCGAAGACGTGCAAACGACGCAGCGGAGCGAGCCCCGTTTGAGCCCGCTTTCGACAAGGTTCCGTTCTTCCCGCGAGAGCGAACCGTGGTGGATCGCGATCTTCTCAAGCCAATCCGGTTTGGCGCCCTGGATTTCCTGATACCAGATTTCGGCCTGGGAGCGCGTGTTTGTGAAGAGGAGGGTCGTGCGGGCTTTTTCGAGTTGTTGAGTGACCCGTTTGATCGATTTTGTTCCAAGATGGCCGCTCCAGGGGAAGGATTCAATTTCATCAGGGATGAGAGTTTCGATCTCGATTTTTTTTTCCTGGTTTGCCGCAATGAACTCATGCCCGCAGGAACCCATAAGGGGTTGGGCTGCTTCCTCGAGATTCCCCAGGGTGGCGGAGAGACCCCAGGTTCGGAGCTTGGGTAACCAGGCCCGGAGACGGGTGAGACAGAGCTCTGTTTGAATCCCGCGCTTTGTGCCGAGGAGTTCATGCCATTCATCGACGATGACACATTTCAGGTGGGAGAGTTTTTGTCGGGTGTCTTCATAGGTCAGAAGGAGGGAAAGTGATTCAGGAGTGGTGACCAGACAGTAGGGATACTTTTCTCGAAGTTTGGATTTTCGATAGGAGGAGGTGTCCCCGGTTCGGGCTTCGACCGGCCAGTCGATTCCCATTTCGTCCAGCGGTTCGCGTAGGGATTGGAGAGTGTCATTAGCCAGTGCTCGAAGGGGAGTGATCCAGAGGACTTCACAATGGCGCGGGACCTTGCCGGTGGTCAGTGTTTCCGAAACCGGGCCAAGCCAAACCGAGAGGGTTTTGCCAAAGCCCGTGGGGGCGTGAAGAAGCCCGGATTTTCCGGCGAGATAGGTGTGCCATGATTCCTCCTGGAAGGAGAAGGGCTTCCAGGAGCGCTTCTCGAACCAGTTCAGGATCGTGGGGTGAAGAGTGGACATTGTTGAGGTTCCTGGAAACAGGATACGACTGGTTTTCACGAAACCCAAGCAAGGGCTTGACCGGGGGAAGCGGTTTGCTAGTTTCCCGGGAGGCAAATCAAGGAGGGTTGGCTGAGCTC
This sequence comes from uncultured Verrucomicrobiales bacterium, assembly GCA_937916505.1. Lineage (GTDB taxonomy): Bacteria > Verrucomicrobiota > Verrucomicrobiia > Verrucomicrobiales > Akkermansiaceae > SW10. Next base: position 8,202 of record CALFSW010000303.1, read on the forward strand.
GGTTTAAGGCGCTCGATTCGAAATCGAGTGATGCGCAAGTATCCGTGGGTTCGAATCCCACACCCTCCGCCA
>CALFSW010000304.1 GCA_937916505.1 uncultured Verrucomicrobiales bacterium
GTCAAGCAGATCACGTTCCAATGGTCAGGCGATTTCAGTCCGACAAACTCCTAGAGCTGTTGAATGAGTAAGGTGATCAAAAAGGTCGTTGAATCTTCAAGATCTCCACGCTTGAGTTTTTGGGAGGCCTGAATGTCTTTCAGGAAGACTTTCTGACGGAGCGTCTCAACGGCTTCCGGATCTGAGTAGGCAATATTAAGTTCACCGTTGATCCGCAGACTGAGGCCATCGAGATTCGCTGACCCGACGCAGGCCCAGTTGTCAATGATGGAGGCCTTAACGTGACTAAATTTGGGATAGAGATAGACGTTGCAATTATGTTTCAGGAGGGTTGTGGCGAAAACTCGACTTGCGGCGTCCATGAGCTTGGAGTCATTCGTTTTGGGAAAGATAAAATTTACTTCAACACCACGATCGCGGGCAGCGAGGAGTTCCCGCAGAATCGCCTCGGAAGTGACGTAAGAGTTTTGCAGGTAGATGCGTTTCCGGCTCATCCGGATGGCGACCAACAGGGCCTCCTCGATTTCAGCCCGGACGGTGGTGGTGCGGAGTAGGCGAATGGGGTAGTGCCCGGCATCGGCGGAAGCTGTATCGGGTTTTACCTTGCGATAAAAAGGCATGCTCCAGTCGCCCCAAGGGCCTTGTTGCCGCCATGAACGATCAAAGATGTTTTGCAATTCCGTGGTGACCGGGCCGCGAACCCGCACCATGAGGTCGTGCCAGTCGTATCGATATTCCCGTCCAATATTCATACCTCCGAGGTAGGCCTCTTTTCCATCGAAAATGAAGAGTTTGGTGTGGTCGGTAACCAGCCAGGGGGTTTGGGAAAAGCGCGCTTTCACCTCGCTGTCTCGCCTGAGGTAGTGGGGCATGGATGAGGGAGGTTTAAACCCTTTGCGGCATGACGAGTCGGGAGCTGACCACCATGAGGCAATCGAACCCAACCGATCCATGAGAACGCGGCATTGGACATCCTGACTGCGTTCCTTGAGTCGGTCGGCGAGTTGCGTCGCGACGTCATCGTTGTCAAAGATATAGACCTGTGTATCGATTCGTCTCTGGGCATTGCCGATGGAGCGATAGAGCGCTGGGAAGAATTCACGACCGTCGACAAGGCAGTCGACTTTTCCCGGCAGGGGGGCCGGAAGTCCCTTCAGATCGAGCGCTTCTTCGATGCCTGTTCCCCTGGTATAGGCGGATTGGAGGAGATCCCTTTGCTTGAAAATACCGCCGGTAAGAAGGTGGGAACGGTTCCAGGCCATCGAGATTCCTTTACTCGTGCAACTGACAGGATTACTGACCATGGATTTGATGGTGCCATGAAGGATCACCTTGGGGATGACTTCCGTGGGCATGCTGACCGGGGTAACCCCGGTCCGTTTCTTCCAGAGCCGGGTGTCGGGCAGGGAGCAGGAGGCGAGGCCAAAACTGAATGCGAGCATTATGGTCCAAGCCTTGGAAACGACCCATCCCTCGGAAGTTGAGCGTGTCTTCATTGAAGAAAGTGAGGTCCGTGATTTTGAATCTTTTTTCATGGCTAATTTTTCTGTTCTGAGGCCTTCATGAACGAGGGGGCCACCAATTTATGCGAAATTTCGCCATAAGTCGGATCACGGTATTCATTCTATATTTTAAATAGAATATGCTCGGACCACAGGAAGTGCCGTATCAACGACGTGATTTGTCAAAGCTGCGCCTTACTTCATAGCGATCGATTTCCCACTCCACACCTTGCGTTCAACTTCCTGTTCCTTTTAATTTCCCGCAGTAACTGAAGGAAACGTCTTAACTTGGTTATCTTTCCGTCTCAAGATCTGCTCCATGCCGAAGCCGCGATTGATTGTTCCTTACAGTTCCGATAGGACTTTGCCTGATCTGGCGATTTATCACACGACGTCCCGGATGGTTCATCGGCAATTTCTCTTTCAGGCTGAAGAACCGAGCGGAGCGAGCTACGGTTTAATTCCCGCAGTAATTGCAGAAACCTCCTTGACTTGGTTCTTTTGGCATCTCAAGGTCCGCCCCATGCCGAAGCCGCGACTGATTATCCCGCACCGCTCCGATGGGACTTTGCCTGA
>CALFSW010000305.1 GCA_937916505.1 uncultured Verrucomicrobiales bacterium
CCGATCATCAACAAAACTCAGAAATCTCTGGCAACGAGAAGGAGACCACTTCAGAGACCGATCGCAGCGGCAGCAATAGTATTTACAGTTTTCATGTTTGGTTTTTTCAGGGGTGACTGAGTTGCAGAAGAGATAACCTCTGCGAACAGTATCAGAATTAATAAAAATAATTTTCCGGTCAATTACTTTTTTAAATTATTTTTAATCTTATGCTGAATATCAAGTTTAATTAAATGAAAATTCAAAAGATTGCCCGGAGATCTTTTTCGAGCAGAATAGAGATGTGAGCGATCATCAGGTTCAGTGTCCTTCTTGTGGGGAGTGGTTTGAAGTGGCTGCCATTGCCCCCGAAGACTATGGGGGCCGGTTGGATTATGATTGTGAGGTGTGTTGACGCCCGATGGTGCTCATGGTCGATGAGCAGGGTGGGATCTCTTCCGAAGGTGGGATGTGATGGCGGGGAAGGTTTCTGTGGTATTTCCGGTGGGGCCAAATGTGCCGGATGCGGGTTTGGCTTTGGATGACCTCCTCAACCAGACGTGGGAAGAGTTGGAAATTGTGGCAATCCTCAATGGCTGCCTTGCGGATGTGAGGCATGAATTTACAGGGAAGTCAGATCCCAGACTTCACGTCATCGATCTCGGCGGGCAGCCACAATTGCTCAATGCGTTGGAGGTTGGAGTGAATGGTAGCACCGGAAAGTGGTTGGCCCGGATGGATTCCGACGATCGATGTGAGGCATCCCGGATCGGGCGACAGGTGGATTTGTTGCTTTCCGGGGAATACGAGGTGGTGAGTTGTGGAATTGAACTGGTCGGCGGACTCGGAGATGGGATGCAACGATATGTGGATTGGGTCAATGACCTCGACAGCCCTGAAAAAGTTGCGCGGGAGAGATTTGTGGAGAGCCCTGTCGTGCAACCGACCGTGATGATGTCGAAGGAGCTTCTTTTGTCTGTGGGCGGGTATCTCAGAAATGGATTTGCCGAGGATTATGATTTGTGGCTCCGTCTTTTGGCAACAGGAGCTCGTTTTGGGAAGGTATCGGATCAGCTCTACCGGTGGCATGATCGCAGGGACAGGCTCACCCGGAGTGATCCCCGCTTTGGGCAAAAGAAGATGCTGGCACTGAAGGCCGATGCCCTTTCCCGGATGGGAAGGATTCGGGAAGAAGGGGTGGCGATTTCGGGGGCAGGGCCGATCGGGAAGGTTCTTGGACGGGAATTGATCGCAAGAGGGATCAAAGTACATGGATTTTTCGAAGTGAATCCCAAAAGAGTGGGAAACACGTGTCAGGGGGCCCCGATTGCCGGGACCGAGGAATTTGGGAAAAAATGGAGGGAAGCCACCTTGCTTTCGGCCGTGGGCGTGTCAGGGGGGCGTGAAAAGGTTCGCGCGCTGGCGAAGCGGGAAAAATACCGGGAAGGCGTCGATTTTTGGTGTTGTTGCTGAGTTAACGAAAAAAACAGTTCATCTGCTTCGATTTCGACTTGCCATTAGTGCCATCCTGAAACAGTTTCCCGCCCTCAGCAAGTGACGGGGAGTAGCTCAGCTTGGTAGAGCGCTGCGTTTGGGACGCAGATGTCGCAGGTTCGAATCCTGTCTCCCCGACCACCATCCTCTGTTGATGGTGGGATGAATGGCTCCGCGAGAACCGTCAATGGATACCCTTTATTTGAGGGAGCGGATGTAAGTGAAGAGATCGGCGACCTGTGCGGATGTGAGGTGATCGATCAGACCCTCGGGCATGAGCGATGACTTGGTGATCTTGTGCTCTGCAATTTTTGCGAGGGGAATGACCTGAATGGACGTGCCGACAGGCTGAATGCTGAGATTGGACGTTGTTTCCCCGGCGAGTGACCCGCTGATTTTACTGCCGTCTTTCAGGATGATGTCGTGGCGGTAGTAGCCGCTCTCCATCTGGGCGTTTGGGGTGAGGATGTTGTGGAGGAGGGCCTCGGTGGACATCGCACCGGCTCCGGAAAGGTCGGGTCCGATGACGCCGCCGGTGCTACCGACCTTGTGACAAGCCAAACAGGTGACGAAGAGGGTTTTTCCCTTTTGGGTGTTGCCCTGCTTGTTGGCGAGGCCGAGGAACCTGGCGAATTTCTCACGGGCGGCTTTGGCCGCTTGAGGAGTGACGAGGGCGGGGGAGTCGTCCGAGAGTTGGACGGAGGCCTGGCCGCGGAGCTTCAGGTTTTTTGAATCGCCGGAGAAGCGGTGAATGAGGGATTTTGGAATTTCTTCGGTGTATTCGGTCTGGAAGTCGGAGCGGATTTCTGCGGCGTTTCTTTCACGGTTCCAGATGCGGTATTCACGCATTTGGTAGGCTGATCCGTTGGCGACATTCGATTGGCCGATCTTGAGATTGACGAGATCGTTTTTGAAGGGGCGGGATTTGGCGGTGTCGAGGACACCATCAAGGTAGAGTTTCAGGTTGCCGTTTTGGTCCCGGGTGATCGCGCAATGAGTCCAGAGATTTGCGATCATGGGGCGGGTGGCTTCGATGAGATCGCCGATGGCAGTGCCTCCGTAAACCCGGAGGGTGCTGCCGAAAAAATTGATATCAGGACCATTTGCTCCGCTGCCGAGGAGGGAATCAGCGTTGTCGATCCCGGGAGCGAGCTTGATCCAGGTCTCGATGGTAAAAGCGCCTTGCAAGGTGATGGCCTGGTCAATGGCGTCGTTGTCGTTCCCGGTGAGTTGGAGGACGGGCTGTAAGAGACCAGGGGAGTTTTTGAGAATGGCTTTGACGTCGGGATGACTGGCTCCAAGAACCGCGATGATGCTGCCAATGGCGTCGGCGGTGAGATCTTTGAACTGTCCGGATGTGGTGGCTTTGGCGAGGGCGAGAGCTTTTTCCCTATCTGAAGTCAGACCATGGATGGCGAGTTGGCGAAGGTCCCCGGGGAGGGTGTCCCATTCGTGGGAAAGGAAAACCACGATACGCGGGTCTTTCAAGGAAGCCAGCGAGATGAGGCCCTCGCGTTTCAGGGCGGGGTCCGATGATCGATAGTATTTTTCGAACAGCGAACGGTCGGTGGAGCCGAGTTCACGCAGTGCCGTGATGACGTCGAGGGTGTCGGGTTGCATGCGCTCTTCCGAGTTCAGCCAATCCCTAATGGGTGTTTCGAGTTCCTTAATACGAAACTTTGCGGCAAGACGGATGATGAGCTGTTGGTTTTTGAGCGTCGTCTTTGGAAAAAGTTCGAGGGAAGCCCGGCCAACCAGTTTGGAAAGCGAGGGATCGGCCGCGAGATTGGGGTCGATTTGTTCGAATGATTTGAGAAGGGAGACTTGCTGGGTGGGGTTGGCAAGAATGGCGGCAAGTGCGGAGCTGACTTCCGGTTGGTTGAGCTGGCTCCCGAGGAGGGCAAGTTCTCCCGAGCCAAGCGGACGGTCGAGGCGGGGAAGGGCTTTGGCCAATTGAGCGGCTGCGATGCCGGGTTCGAGCGACTGGATCGCGAGGAGGAATTGTTCGGCGGAGAGTGTTTTGACCGCGTTACTTTCGAGCATCTTCCGGGTTGCGGGACGATGGGTTTCCATGGCCCAGCGAGCGAGGTAGCGTTCGAAGGTTCGATCATAGGAATCCCATCCACCGGTGTTGAGGGGAGCATTTCCCAAGCTGGCGGCGAGGGTCATCATGGCGGGAGTGGGGCTCTTGTGATAGCGAAGCGCGTTTGCAAGCGCGGCGCGAATGCGGCGATGGTCGGTGGGAGCGTTCCCGGCAATGGCGAGAAAATCCTTTTCGGAAAGACTGAGTTCACCGGCAGCGCGAATGGCTTGATAACGCAGGGACGGGTGTTTGTCTTTTGCGAGGGTTTGGAGGACTTCGGGAGTGAGTTGTGCCATTCCTTCGAGGGCCCAGAGGGCGGCGCAACGCCGCGAAACGGAGGCCTGGGAATTGGTGATGATTTTTGAGAGGTGGGAAATGATGGTCTTGTCCTGACGATCGGAAAGTTCATGCCAGGCAAGGCGGGAGAGAAGGGCATTGGGGCCGCCGAGATAGGTGGTTACTTTCTCCGAGGGAAGCCTGGTGAGGTCCGGAGGGGTGGTGTGCTGTTGGCTATGGTGGCGGATTCGCCAGATGCGTCCACGGGTTTTGTCGCGTTCGGGATGACTGCGGGGAACCTCGTTGTGGGAGATGATTTTGTTATACCAATCGACGATGTAGAGGCAGCCATCCGGGCCGAAGTGGGCCGCGATGGGTCGAAACGATTTGTCGCCGGAGATGAGGAAGTCATCCTGTTTTTGGTAGGAGTATTGTCCCTTCTCGTTGGCGGTGACGGTCATGATCTGGAGGCGATTGGTGATGGGGTTGACGACGATGAAGACCTCGCCTTTGTGGCCGAGCAGGAAGGGGCTGTTTTCATCTTCGACCAGAGCGAGGCCACTCAGGCCGGTGCCGCCCATTTTGGGGCCATTGGTGGAGGGATGAATTTGAGGGGCGTAAGAACGGAGCTTTTCTTGTGAGCCGGTGGGGTAGTGGGCCCCCGGCTCGAATTCGGCGATGGGCACGCCGAGGTCATTTGCCTCTTGCAGGAAGGTCCGGCCATCCCGGGTTTGGGAAAAGCCCCAGATGTTGTTGGGCCCGTGGGCGAGGATATCAAAGTCCGAGCCATCGGGACGCATTCGTGCGAGTTTGCAATGATTGAAGCGGACGGTGGTTTCTCCGCTGGCGAAGGGTTTGCCGTCAGGGCGCCGAACGGTGGAGCTATTAAAAAGCCCCTGGGCCAGGGAAATCCAGTCTCCGGGCATGCGCTCAAATTGGTGGGGAAAAAGGTGTGAGTCTTGAATGCCAAATCCGGTGAGGATGGGCTTGAAGCCATCGGCTTTGCCATCGTTGTTCGAATCGTAGTAGTGACGGATTTCATGGCCGTATTGAATGAGGGCCCCATTTTTCCAGGGAATGATGCCGAGGGGGATGACGAGGCCATCGGCAAAGACACGGGGCTTGTGAGGGCCGGGGCCGTAGGGATTGTCAAAGACCAGGGCCTGGTCCCGGCCACCTTTTGCGAAGAGGGCTTCGGCAGCGGCTTTGCTTTCGTTGGAATCCACGGGGTATTCCTTTGCGGTGGTGGTCCACATGCGGCCGGCGGCATCCCAAACGACAGTGATGGGTTTGCCGACCCCTTCGGCTTCACTGGCGATCAGCTCGGCGGTGAAACCGGGGGCGATTTGAAAAGTTGATTTTTCTTCTCCGGGAGTGAGGGGGCTGGGTTTGTTGCTCGGTTTGAAATTCCAGTGAAGAGCTCCGGGAGTAGGAGCGAGTTCCTTGAGGGTGACATTTTTGAGGTGAACCTCGAAGGTTCCGCCCCCGTGGGCCTGAAATCCAATGCGTCCGTTTTGAGGAATGCCGGGAGCACGCTCAATGAAGTCGAGAGCGGCTACGCCGTTGATCCAGGAACGAATGAGGGGGCCGTCACAAACGATGCGGTAGTGATTCCAGTCCCAGTCTTTGGTGGTCTTTTTGAGGGCTTCGGGATCGACGGGCCCGGCGATGACCCGGTTGCGGCGGGATTCATCGTAAATTTTTCCCCACCAATCGATACCGGCATCGACTTGATAGCCTTTCATTTCCGAGCTTTTTGGAAGGCGAATGCTGCGAACCTGGATCCCGGAGTTCTGGAAACCGGTGCCTTTTTCGAGCTTGATGTCGAATTCGAGTTCGAAGTTTTCGTAGGATTTTTCGGTGGCGAGAAAGGTATTGCGGGTGACTTTTTTTGTCATCGAGCCTCCTACGATCATGCCATCGCGGGTGGTCCACCACTGCTCCTCACCTTTCAGAACGTCCCATCCGTCGAGAGTTTTCCCATCGAAGAGGGACACTTTTTCGGCATGGCCGAGGCAGATGAACAGGAAGAGTAACGAGAGGATTTTCATAACGATTCTGGAAACCAGTATTGGTCCTCCCAATACGTGTTGTCAGGAGCTTTCCTGCCACAAGCGTATACGAGAAATCCACATCGGAATTATTTTAAGGTCCGAAGGTAGGACATGAGGTCGAGGATGTCCTGATCACTCATGCCGGTCGCCATCGTGTCAGGCATGACAGACTTTCCATCAATGTAGCCGGCCTTCCTGATCTCTTGGAGGGAAACTTTGACCTGACCTCCCCCCATGAAGGTCAGAGTGACATCCTGATGGCTGAGATCGGAGCGGAAACCTTCCAAAGTGGTCCCGTCTTTCTTGATGATTTTATAGGTGAGGAAAATTCCTTCAACCGCTTCGTTGGGTTTTAGGATGGCCGTGATGACTTCGAGAGGGGTGCGATGTGCGCCGCCTCCGAGGGGTGGCGCAAATCCTCCTTTCGCGCCATCGTGACAAGTCGCGCAACGGGTGTTGAAGTGGGTCTTGCCTTTCGCGACCTCACCCCGGGTGGTTTGAGCCAGGGTGCCGAGGCGTTTGATTTTGGTATCAAGCTTTGCGGAAACCGCGGCACTTGTTTTTTGATGTGGCTCTATAACCTGGCTCCATTTCTCGGTATCCGGTTGCGGGTGACTGCTGCGCGCTTTGCCGATGCTTTCGATGAGTTGGTTTAGGAACCGTTTCTCGTAGGACCCTCCCATGGCGTAGTAGGCTGTTCGCCAACCTTGGACTTTTGTGTTGGGGAGGTTCTCCAGAGGAGTGTGAAAATGTTTAGCAAAGTCGAGGTGTTCTTGGCCGAGGGGCTGAGGAGTATCGCGGAGAAAGCGGATCAGTTCGTTGACGACGTAGTAGGATTTTTCCTCATGAAGATTTTCGAAGAGGGCGAAGCACTCAGGGAGTGGAGGTTGAAGGGTTGAAAGGGCGCGAAGGGCTTCGTATCGAACATTTTGGTTTTCACTTTTGATCAGCGTTTTCCAAAGGGAAGGGTTGAAGTGGTCCAATGATTCCAGAGCCCAGAGAGCGTGGATTCGAATGCTATCGCTTGTTTTTGGATTTTGGATGAGTTGGGCGAGCCGAGGGATGAACTCAGTGGACTGTCGTTTTCCAATCTGGTGGATGGCCGCGCGCATTTCCCAAAGATTACTGGAAGTGAGATGTGCAAGAAGTTGGGAGGTTGGCGATTTTTCGACATTCGGTGGTGTGCCCGGTTTTTGCGTTTTGTGTCGAACTCTCCAGATTCGTCCGAGGGTGCGTGCGTGCTTCTCAAGATTCCGGGTTGTGGTTCCATGAGAGATCGTTCGGTTATACCAATCAGCGATGTAGAGGCAGCCGTCCGGGCCAAAGCAAACATTGACGGGGCGGAACATGGGGTCGTCGCAAGTGACGAGATCAGCTTCCCTCTTGAAGTGATGATTCCCCAATTCGTCGACGGTGTGTGAGACGGTGTTGATTTCTCCGGTGATTGGGTTGGCGACAAAATTGAAGTCCCTCCATTCGGCGGGGAAATCCCGGGGCGAGGTTCCGCAGGTAGCGATGCCGCAAAATCCGGTGCCATCGAGGCCAAGGTCGGAGGAGGTCGGCGGGTGTTGCAGAGGATTTCGTGAAGCGGTGGCAAGAAAGCTGGGGTAGGTGGTATCCCGTTCGAAGGCCGCCTGACTGTAGCCGAGATCGTTGGCTTCATGAATGAAAGTGCGTCCCTCCCGGTTGATCGACCATGCCCAGATGTTGTTCATTCCTTCGCCAATGACTTCCAACCGGGTTCCATTGGGTTGATAGCGCCCGATCAATCCCTGATTGAACGGGACCTTTTTACCATCGCTGGTCGTGATGAGTCCGGTGCTGTGCACGCCTTGGGAAAAGTAGATCCAGTTTCCGGGGCCACGGGTTAGCCGATGGGCGCAGGTGTGGCTGTCTTTGACGCCGAAGCCTCTCATGAGAGTGGTGGTGCGATCCGCCCTTCCGTCGGAATTGAGATCCTCAAACTTCAAGATTTCGGTGCCGTGGATGACATGGATGCCATCATCGTGGGGAAGGACGGAGATGGGCATGACAAGTCCCCCGGCAAAGATCCGGGGAGTTTGTGTTTTCGTGAGATGGGGAGTCGGGAAAACGAGGATCTTGTCCTTTCCTCTAATTTTGAAGCGCGCGGGATTGTTGTCGTTGGGATACTCGGAGGCCGTTTGCGTCCAAAGGCGGCCGGCGTCATCGAATCCGAGAGAGATCGGTTTGATTGCACCGAGCTTTTCGTGACTGACATTCTCAATGATGAATCCTTTGGGCAGGTGGAAGAGGGCGAGTTGTTCTTCCATGCTTCTGGCGACGGCATCCAGGGTGTTGCCCATGCCTTCTTTGAATCTTTTTTCCTTGGAAGATTTGGCCGGAAGGAGGGACGTGGTGCGATAGCTTTTTAAAGCCGCTTCATCACCCGGATGGAGGATGAGATAGTCGAGCGCAAACATGTAGGATTTCAGGGCTTTCGGGTGGGCCCCGAGAATCTTGACCGTGAGTTTGTGTTCGCCTGCTGTGAGTTTTTGAGGTGGTCCGAGAGGAATGGTGCCGGTTCGGGTGACACCATTATTGTATAGGTCTATGGGGCCTGCGATTTTGTGGCCGTTGAGCGAAAACTCCACGATGCCGTAATCCCTTGCCTTCGTCATGCCGGCTCCCAGACGATAGGTGCCGGCTTTTTTGACGGGAATCGCGACTTCGAGGACGTCACCTGGTTTTGCATCCGTCCACCACAATTGCCGGTCGTTACTCCATAGGCCGACACCGAAGGTGTGAAGGTCCTGGGGCCGAATGGTGCCGACCTTCGAGAGGATCTTTAGGGCCTCGCCCTCTAGAAAGAGGGCCTTCTCTTTTTTAGCGGCTGGCGTCTTTTTTTTTAAGGGAGGGGGAGTGTCGGTCTGGATGAAGGCGAAGACTCCTTTTTTATTTCCGACGACGATGTCGACCTTGCCATCGCCATTGAGATCTCCGGTGGAAATTTGGCGGCCAACTCCGGAGTTGTCATCGATGAGGTGTGGGATGAGTTCGGTGGTGCCATCCTTGTGCCGGGTGGTTCGAAACCAATAGAGAACGGCGGGGTCGTGTGCACCAGGATCCCGTCCGTTGTGGGCAAAGTAACATTTTCCGGTGACGAGATCCTTGATGCCGTCGCCATCGATATCAACGCAGTCCATGGCGTGGGGCTGGGAGAAAGAAACACCGTAGGGATTTCCGTCGGGCTTGTCGGTCATGACGACGTGCTTCTTAAAGGTGATCGCTCCGTCCTGCTTGATCTGCTCATACCAGGCCATGCCCCAGGAATGCGCGTTGAGAGCTGTCACAACGTCGTTGTCGCCATCTCCGTCGATATCGTAGGCGAACATTTGTGCGCCGCCTTGCTTGGGCGCAAAGGCAAAGGGATGAAATTTCCACGGCGTCTTACGATCCCAGTTTTTGGGTTGCTGCCACCAGCCACGTTTCTCGAGGATGTCGGGGAGCTTGTCGCCATCGATATCACCGGCACCGAGTCCATGGATGAACATTTGAACCCCGCTATCCTCCGGAGTGATGCGATAAATCATCCAGGGTTGGGTTGGATCGGGGGCCGGTTCTGAAAGAGTGATGTAACTGCGACTATGTGAGAGCAGTTGTTTTCCTGTGCCCAGAACGTTCACATATTGAGGGGATTCGTTGCAGATGTGGTCCTGCGCCAGACAATGTTCACATTGGTGTTCCTTGTTGTCAGCCGGGAGCGGCTTTTCTCCCGGATTAATGGCCAAATGTGCCGGTTGAGCCGGTAAACCGACCTTTAAGATATCGGTCCATTTGTCCTTCGTGATGAGGTCGGGAAAGGTGAAAAAATTCTGCGAGTATCCTGTGATGGGGAAGACTTTGACCGGTTCGTAAGCGTGGGAGGTTTTAAAATCCGGCCCCTGCCACCAAAGGGGGCCCGCCACGACATCGGGCTTGCCGTCGGCATTGATGTCTCCAATCGAAGCTCCTTCAGTGAGATACTTGTCACTGAGTTGGATTTTCTTAAAGGAGACTCCGGTTTGAGGTGCTTCGCGGGCTTGCAGCAAAGTGGAGGTTGTCAGCAGGATTAGGAGAGAAGAAATCTTCATAGTGGAAATGGCAGACGTTGGGGGGAGAAATGCCTCCACTGATCGGCGGGAGACGTCCAGATGCCAGGAGAGGCTTTCCTCGCCGGGTTGGCTAGAGCTGTGCGGAACTTTCGGCGGTGACGTCGAAGTCAAAAACCACGAGCCGCTCGAGTCTCGGTTGCACCAATTCAACCCGCTTCAGGTGCTCGGGATGGGGGAGGTAGGCGTCGCGGGACTGTGCGCTGTCGAAGGTCATGATGAAGCCGTGGGTGTAGCCATCGTCGAGTCCTTCGGTGGACTGATAGGGGCCGCTTTCCATGCTGAGGAGGCCGGGAATGATCCCGACCATGGCCCGCATTTCAGCGAAGCATTCTTCGATTTCTGCGTCGGTGACGCCTTCCTTAAATTGAAATACTCCAAAGTGTCTGGTCATGATGGTGTTAGGATTGGTGGGATTGAATGAGGGAGAGAAGTTTGTGCGCAGCGGCCCGGGCGAAGACTTCGCTGTTGATGTCTTCGTCGTAGTCGATGACTTCACAGCGGGCATGTTCGTGGATGGCGTCAAAGAGAGCAAGGTCGGCTTCGGCGTCGTGGAAGGGTTGGCCCGCGGCCGAGATGATGGAAATGGCCTTGCGGGGATTTAGGATCGCGGTGGGAGCGGGGTTGGCGTTGGCCTTCTCCGCTAGAATACGACCGAGTTCGCGACATTCGCTGGCATTGGTCCGAAGCAAGGTAACCTGGGGGTTGTGAATGTAGAGAGTGCGGTTCTCGAACTCGGCCGGGAGGGTCTTGCGCTCGCCGTAGTTGGCCATGTCGAGACATCCGGGAGCGATGACCGCGGGGATGCGGGCCTTGGTCATGGCATCCATCCGGGTCGGGCCGGCGGAGAGAGTGGCGCCGAGTAATTCATCGGCCCATTCGGTCGTGGTGAGGTCGAGGACCCCGGCGACCATGCCCGACTCGATGAGAGATTCCATGGTTTTTCCACCGGTTCCAGTGGCGTGAAAAATCAAGACTTCGTAGCCGGCCTCTTCGAGGACTTTGGAAGCGAGGTTGATGCAATCAGTGGTGTTGCCGAACATGCTGGCGACGATGAGTGGCTTGTCCTCTTCGTCTGAAATGGTGGCTTCAACCATACCGCAAATCGCGCCAGCGGCACGGGTGAAGATTGTTTTGGAAATGCGATTCAATCCGGCGACATCGACGATCGAAGGCATCATGGTGATGTCTTTGGTCCCGACGTAGTGGGCGGTGTTTCCCGACGCCAAAGTCGAGACCATGAGCTTGGGGAAGCCCACCGGGAGGGCACGCATCGCGGCAGTCCCGAGAGCGGTGCCTCCGCCTCCTCCGAGGGAAATGACGCCATCGATTTTTCCCTCTTCAACGAGGCGGGAGAGAAAGACGGGAGCCGCCTGGGACATCGCGACGACACATTCGCCCCGGTCCTGTTTGTCGACGAGAGCCTGCAGGTCGAGATTGATTGCGTCGGCGACCTCGAAGCGGGTGACATCGGGAGTGATCTGGGGATCGCCTCCGGTCCCGAGATCGATGAGGAGGACGTCGTGTCCTTTTTTACGGATCAAGTCGGCGACGAAGGCGTGCTCGTGGCCCTTTGAATCGAGAGTTCCTAAGACAGCGATGGTCATGGTTTTAGTGGATTCGTTTCACGGGGATGGACTTAAACTGGCGGGTCAGGTCGGTGAGAGGTTGCTCAACCGCCATCCGTTCAAGACTGGAAGCTCCCACAAATCCCACCGCGTCGGTGTGCTCGCAAACATAGGCGGCATTTTCGGGAGTGAGAATGGGACCGCCATGGGAAAGAACCATGACGTCCTTGCGGACCGAGTGTGCGGCATCGCAGATGATTTGAGTGGCTTTGACGGCGTGATCCATCGAGACGGTGGCATCAGTGACTCCGATGGAGCCGCCGATGGTGCAGCCAACGTGGGCGATGATGACATCGGCTCCGGCTTCGGCCATGCCTTTGGCTTCCTCGGGAGTGACAACATAAGGAATGGTGAAAAGGTCCATCTTGTGGGCGAGGGCAATCATATCGATCTCCTTCTGCACACTCATTCCGGTTTCTTCGAGAGTTTGGCGATACTGTCCGTCCACGATGGTGTGGGTGGGGAAGTTGTTCACGCCGGAGAAGCCCATCTCAATGACCTGTCCGAGGAAGTGCCACATGCGGCGACGAGGGTCGGTGGCATGAACTCCGCAAATGACGGGGATTTCTTCGACGACCGGGAGGACTTCAAATTCCCCAATCTCCATTGCGATGGCATTGGCATCACCATAGGACATGAGTCCGGCTGTCGATCCGGCGCCTGCCATGCGGAAGCGCCCCGAATTGTAGATGATGATGAGGTCGGCTCCGCCTTTCTCGATGAATTTGGCCGAGATCCCGGTCCCGGCGCCGGCTCCAATAATGGCCTCCCCCCTGGACAAAGTGTCGTTCAGGCGTTCAAGCATTTCCTGTCTCGTGTAGGGGTTTCCCACCCCTGTCCATGGATTCGGCATAATAACGGTAATGTGAAAATTTACTATTGGTGTCTCGGCTCTGATCCTAGCGGGTTGACGCCAAAAGGTCGCCACATTCGCATATAAAAAATCCACATCCGTGAAAAATTGACGGGCTAAATTTTTGCGGTGGTGATCTACTTTTCCTCAAGTTGCGAATCCGATGGCCAAGAAAAAAACAACGATCAGCACTTTAGAGAATATTCGGGTTCTGGGCGACAGAACCCGGGTGCAGGTTGTGAAGGGGAGCGATGACGACAATCGCGACTGGTTGCAAGGAGCCCCGGTTTGTCACTTGCTGGCCCAGCGCCAGATTATTCATGTGGGGATCATGAGGGCTTTTTCTCCATTCGAAATCGTGAGGACCGACCAATCGGGAACCTTCATGTTGGCCTGTGTGGATGGCGAGGGGTCGATTCTGGTCGATGGTTCGTGGAAAAAAGTCGTGGCAGGGCAAGCCTGTCTCCTGCCTCCTTTTGTGGCCAATGCTTTAAAGTGCGTTGGACGGAAGCCTTGGACCTTTTGCTGGGTTCGGTATTTGGAAAGAAAGGAGATCAACCCGATTGTGAGCTCCATTTCTCCGGTCCGGGGCGAATACGGGGGGAAACCACTCATGCATGCGATTGAAGGGCTCTTGTCAGAATGCGAATCCGAAGGCTCTGTTGCTTTTGAGCATCAATGGGTGGAATTGATCCATCAATATGTCCTCAAGTTTGCGCAACGCCATCAGTCTGATGATCGTTTATGGAAACTGTGGCAGCAGGTTGAGCGGCGGCTGGATTATCCCTGGTCGTTGGCGGAGCTGGGTGAGTTGGCATGCGTGAGCGGTGAACACCTGCGGAGATTATGCCAAAAAGCCCTGGGCCGGAGCCCGATGCAGCAGCTCACTTTTCTTAGGATGCGGAAAGCTTCCAACCTTCTTCTGGAGACTGAAGAAAAAATCGAGACCATCGCCAAGATGACCGGTTATAAGAATGCTTTTCATTTCTCCAACGTCTTCATGGATTGGGTCGGGATTCGCCCTTCCAATTTTCGCGGTTAAGACGCGTTTCAAGCTTAAGAAAAAACGAGAGTCTTTGGTCAAAAGATACTGACACCGTCCGCTTTGACTGGTGATCCTTCACTCTTTTAATAGGACCCGGAGACGAACGAATTGTTTGAGATCTGATGATGTCGCCAAAGGGCTGGCATAAGTGACGAGGGTGGTTCCGTTGCCCTGATTGATCCTGGATGCCAGATGATTCTCAAGGAAGGGAGTCCAGTTTTGAAGATCGGTTGAGTATTCCGGAATGATCATGGCGTCATCTCCGTTGAGGTTCTGCAAGAAAGCCATGGTAAAGGCGTCTCCCTTGATCCCGGGGGTTGGTGGAGAGGCAATGGCATAGGATAGAATTTCATCCGCTGTTCCGGTGAAGCTCTGCCCGTCGTCTGTTCCCGGGCTGCCTCCAAGTGACACACTCGTGCGCCAGTCGAGAGAGACGTTTGGATTACTTCCGGAGAAGACGAGACTGTAGCCATTGCCATCGGCACTTTCGGGCCAGGGCGCCGAGTCCCCATAAGTAAAGTCGGCGATGGTGCTGCCGCCAGATCCCTCGAAGCGGAGGTGTTCCCCTCCATTGTTGAGTTGGCCGGTGTATTCTCCGGCGATGGTCGCGGTGCCAATTCCGTAGCGGAACTCGAAGGCGGCCGGATTGGCAACGATGACCAGGCGGGTATTTGGTGCCAGGATTGTTCCGGGGGGGAAGACGAAATCCACGCCATCGGTGAATGCCGATCCGCTCAGATCAACCTGGGTAGTTGCGCTGGTGTTCACGATTTCGACAAACTCGAATTCATCGGCATCAAGGAAGCCGGCATCGATTTCAGCCGCTGAAGGGTCGGCAGGATGGTAGTGGAGTTCCCGAATGATGGTATTGCGAGAGTTTGCGAGATCGATCGCACTGGTGTTCGTGACGGTGATACTGTCATTGCCAACCTCGAGTCCCTGATGATTGTAGGCTTTCAATTCGAGAAGGTTTGGACCCACCGAGATGGGAGCGGTGATTTGCCAGGTATTGGCATCAGTCCAGGTGATCTCGGCTGGAATACCGTTGATTTTGATCGAAAAAACATCGATCCAGCCGTCTCCAGCGAGGTTCACTGCACTGTCGTTTTTCGAAAAATCGGAACCTCCGTTGGTTGCGATGGCGAAGATGGTGTTGGAAGGGAGCGTGCCAAGCGCGTAATTTCCGCGGGCGTTCACGTAGGAGTTGTAGCTGCTAAAACTGTTGCCCGAAACCGAGCCGAGGTGGTTCGCCCACGTGCTGCTGTAGGCGGTGTTGAATGAGGTGTTAACGATGTTCTTAATATGGCCGTCGAACAGTCGCCGATACTGGGGAATGTTGAAGAGCTTTCTGATGTTGTTGCTCGTTGGAAGGATCGAATCATTGGATCCCAGCCCAAAAGCTGAGTCGAGGTCCCACTGGAGGGCGATGATCTTTTGATCGCTGGGGCGAACGTAGTAGCGGAAGTTGTGCTCCCAGACACGACCGTAGGTATCTCTTGAGCCGGTGAGGGTCGCCATGGCGAAGGTTCGCATCCATTGATCGACATCGATGATCGGGTCGAGGGCGTCTTTGAGTTCGCTTCCATTAAGGTTACCGACAGCTTGGTTGACTGCGATCATTTGGGAGTAGTCGTCACGGCCTCTCGCGCTGCGAATTTGAAATCCGAAGCGGTAGGGTTCTTTGTCCATACCGCGATCTTTCAAATCGTAGCGCCCATTGGTGTGATTGTAGGGATTGCCGATTTTGAGTCCCTCGGGGCCTCCGTTAGTACTGTTCGGACTGTAGAGGAGCTCTTGGTTGAAGAGGGTGCCGGGTTCGTCGGCATCCGGGAAGAGGCCGTCGAAAAAATTGTTTGTATGGCGGGCCATTGATAGCAGGGCAGGGCCTCTGTCACCAGTGGTCGGGGTAATGGCGTAGCTGACGTCATCGTAGAACGACCAGTAGCCGCCGCCCGCACGAGTGAGGAGGTGCTTGGCGAATAGTTCCCGGAATGGTCGTGAGCGTTCGACAGAAATGCCGGGATGGACGCCACGGAAGAGTTGGTCCGGTTGGAATCGGACGTTGAAGCCATAGTGTCCGCTTTGGAAACGACCGAAAGCGCTGGCTTTGAGGCGCAGACCGACGTCGTAGTAGGCCGTGGTTTCATCCTCGATGACAGTGACCGAAAAGCGATCGTTGCTCATGCGATTGGTGGTGTTGAAAAGGAACTGTCGATCTGTCTCGGACATGACGACCCGGAAATTGTGGCGAGTGCCTGAAGTGTCGGCGAGGCCGTCCTGGACCTTGTAGAACGCGCCGCTTTCCGGGCCGGCAGCCGGGTAGAAGGTCGTTGCGTTGGCACTGTCGCGAGCGCGAATGTAGAAGCGTACGATACGGCTGGCGGCTTGCCCGGGAATGGACCCAACGTAGCGGACACCATCTGGTCCGGCGGCCATGGGAGAATTCTGGAATGCACCACCATTGATGGAGTAATAAAGAGTGAGGTCATTGATGCCGTCCGGGTCGGCGGCGTCGATGGCGACGTTTACCGACTGGCTTGCGTCAGGCACGATCGGGGCGTGGGCCAGGGCTTCCAAGGTCGGGCCTGCGTTTCCTAGCACCGTTGAATTGATCGCCCCCGGAGTTCCCCAATTTTCCGAAGTCGGAATGGTCGTGGTGCGCTGAAGGTAGTTGAAATAGAGGCGCGTGTTGACTTGGTTGCTGCCACTGAGGAATTTTGCGCGGAAGCTAATGCGGTAAGTTGCATTGGCGGTGACTCGCTCGTTGTTGGCGAAAGTGGTTTCGAGTTTGTTGTGTTTGTCTCCGGTGGGGCCGGTAGCGACGATGTGAAGGCATTGGTTTCCGGGAGAGTCGGGGTCCGTGATGACGATCGTTTTGCCGTGTGATCCGTGTGTGCCGAGGGCGCGCCACTTGTCTGCAGTTGAGCCCGGCGTGTCGCTTTCAAAATCGCCGTTCTGGATCATCTCGGTGTTGCCGTTTTCGATGACGCTGACGTCGTCGAGGAGGAATTCGCCGGAGTCGAGGAGGGCAATGAGGAATTCGTGGTAGGCGTTGTTTCCAATGCCATCACTGACTGCGACGTCTTCGTAAGTGTAGTTGTTCCAGGTGCTGCGAGCGGACTCGTCGCTCGCTGCCCAGGCTGTGGCAGTGTTGTTGTCGGAGTCCGGGTCGAGGAGTTCGAGGCTGGACCCGCCGCCGTCGGCTTTTCCGTGCCACTTGCCACGATCGAAATAGGTGACCTCATCCGCCGGGTTGCCGTTGCTGTCCGCGAGAATTAGGGAGTCACCACCATTGCCCAGAACACCGGAATAGTCGCCGACGATGGTGATACCCGGATATTTTTGAGCGAGGGCGGTGGCGTCTTTTGCGACAACGAGGTAGCCGCCTGAAGCCAGCAACGTTCCGGCGGGGAAGTTGTAGTTAATCCCGCCATTGATTTGCCAAGTGCTGAGGTCGATGGCGGAAGCACCCCGATTGTAGAGCTCGAGCCATTCTTCGTCGTATTCGGCGTAGGGTGTGGACGGAGTGCCGGGGGTCTCGAACTTTCTCAAGCTGGCGCGGATACCGAGCACGAGGTCACTGCTGGTGGTTGTGCTTTGGTGGACCTCGACCGAGAGGCGGTTGCTGCCCTGGAGGATGTTCGGGTTGCTGACGACAAGAGTTCCCAAGGTGGCATTGCCGACCGAGTTGCCGGGCGTGGTGGGGATGAATAGTCCCTCATCCATGTTGAACCGGGCGATCTCTTCACCGTTCAGGTAGATGACGGCACCATCATCGATGTAGTGATCAAAGATAATCTGGTCAACGGCTGCCGGGTCGTTGTAGGTAAACTCGGTTTCGAAGTAATAGGGAATTTTTGATTCGCGGGTGAGGGGTGTCAAGATAGGCTCGGTGAGCACCGCAGTTTCGAATCCGAGCAGGCCGGGGCCTTGTGACCAACTGATGTCATCGACAGCGTGGGCTGTGTCTTCCCAACCGGTGGATAGACCTCCGGTGCCGGCATCGAGGTTATAGCGCCAGACATGGTTGTAATCCATGACTTGCACGTTGGTGTAGGTTGGTGGGGTGCCGGAGGTCGCTCGGACAGGGTAGGCGTGGTAGAAAATTTCGTTAATGACGATGGCACTTTCGAAATTGAACGAGTTCGCACTACCGAAGGTGGACGAGTCTGGATTGAGCCAGCGCCCGGTGCCTTCCCGACTGCGCCCCTTCAGGCGATCATCAACCCGTGCCGCGTCGATCAGTTGAGCTTTTCCAGTGGTAAAAAGGAACAAGCGGTCATTGTCATCAGGGGTGAAGCCGAGTGTGGTGGCGTCAATTGTGGTGAAGGACCCGGAAGCGAGATTACCAGCCGGAAAGGAGTAGTCGCTATGCAGGGAGTTGGAGGAGGCAATGACCATGTCTCCAAGTGCGATGGGCAGGGCTCCGTGGTTGTGGAGTTCAAGCTGGAAGGTCGGCTCAGTCGAGGCGGCGACTTCATTGAAAGCGATCGCCGGGGTGAGTGTCTGTTCATTGGCAGCGTTGGGCGTGCCATTTGGAGCTGCGCTGTGCTTCCAGTTTTGCGGATGGGCACTTCCTGTCGCCGGATCGATTTTTGCGAGCGTCGAGCCAGAGCCATCGGGACCAAGTGGCCACGGGTAGGTGTCCCCATATGAGATCTCGTCCATGATGCGGCGGCCTTCGAGCGAGCCGGAGGCTACGCCGTCCGGCCCTGCTCCTGCGGTGGTGCGGAAAGCACGGTTGTTATTGAAGAGGCGGAGAGTCTCTCCGGAGTTGGAGAGTGTCCCGGCGTAGGGGCCGAGTGCGCCAGGGTAATTCCCCGGATTCTTAGCGATGGTCAGGTAGCTCCGGGCGTCGATCACGGTGCCTTCCGGAAAATCAAAATCAACACCTCCGATTCGCCAGTTGCTGATGTCGACATCGACAGCCATCTGGTTGTAGAGCTCGATATATTCGAACCCGTCATCATCGCCGGCGGGGTGGTAGTGGATCTCGTTGAAGACAACGACACTATCACGAGTTGTGTTGGGGGAGCCAGGTGTCGGGCGTCCCACGGTTACGACAGGGAAACTTCCGTTGTCGTTGGGGTTGGTTCCTCCAGAAATTTCATCGCCATCGCTGAAACCATCATTGTCGCTATCATTGTCGAGCGGGTCTGTGTTGTAGGTGTTGACTTCCTGTCCGTCGGTCAGATCGTCATCGTCGGAGTCGGAATCGTCGGGTGAGGTTCCCTCGGTCCACTCGTCGGTATCGATGAGTCCATCGGAGTCGAAATCTCCGCGGCCATCGCGGTTCAAATTTCCAAAGTAGATGGTTTCCCAATTGTCGCCCATACCGTCGTCGTCGCTGTCGGTTGGGTCAGTGATATCGATCGCTGAGTCGAAAGCGATACCGGTGAGAGACCGGTTCTGACCGACGCTCACGATGTCGATCGTGATATCCGAGTTGCCGGTCGAGACGTCAAACACGTGATAGGCGACTCCGTTACTCGGGTGATCGTAATTAGTGGATTGGGAGCCGCTTCCGTCGTTTAGAGTGACCGTGTATTCCGTGCCCTGATTGTCGCCTGAGGCGGTGATGACGGTCACCCGGAAGGCGTCGAAGTTGGAACGGGTGACAGTGAAGCGTTTTGTTCCGCCCGTGTTTGCAAGGACCGGGGCACTGGTGATGGCATTTCCCGACCTGGGGTCTTCCAGTGTCCCAAAGTTGCCATTGCCCGACCACATACCGATATTGGTATCGATGGTAGTCACGCCTACGCCTGCAGGAAGGTTGTAGACGTTGTTGGCGTTTCCGGACGAGATATCGTAGTTTGCATTGTAAACTGAATCTGCTTCCGCCAAACCATAGACAACATAGCCGCTTGTGCCGTATTCCTGATCTCCGTCGAGGTTGGCACCGGTACGCCAATTCGCACCAGCAGTTGAGTCGACTCCAATGACAGTGACTGATGCTTTGAGGGGAATCGTAGCAGCGAGGAGTGGTAGCGTCGCGAAAGCGCTCTTGCGCAAGAGGGGGATCATTTAAGGTGTGTGTGTAAAGCTGCCTGCGCAAGCCGGAACGAGCGAAGCGGATTTTGAATCAAAGACAGTCGAGGAGGACTACTCCTGGCGAACGCGATAGTGCTTCTTCGTTTCATTTGCCGCGGGTCGATCGACAATCACCGTGGTGGCTGTCGCTGGTGAGACGGCAGCATCGATTTCTGTGAGCAAATCGACCCAGTTCTCCAGATCGGTGGAAACTTCGACTGCGTAACTTCTCCCGGGGCTGCTTGTCCAGGTAAGTTCGATGGCATCATCTTCGGTGTAGTTGATGTCCGTTACCCTGAGTCCGCCCAGCGTGGAACTGACGTGGAGAAGCTGGAAGCCGCCCCAGTTCGCCTCACCCGATTCACCGGGGTCGATCGCCCCGATGATTCTCCCGTCGCCACCAGCCGTTCCGGTGAACTCGAAGCCTGCAGTGCCGACATTGGTCGGTGTTTCGTCACTGAGGTCGCCGTCACCATTGGTGTCGACCGTGAACAGCATGTCACGGCCGATGCCTCCATAGGCGAACAAGGTGAAATCGGACCCCGACACAACACCAGAAATCTCCCAAGTTGCATTGGAGTCGGCGTTGCCCGCGTTGACGAATAGATAGTCATTTGTCAGCGGGTCGGCTCCGGCGGCATTAGTCCAGCTTGAGATGGTTCCGAAGAGCGAGAAAGTCACTCCGCTGTCGTCGCCATTGGCATCGACCAGTTCGTAGCTTGGGTCGAGGGCTACGTTAGGGTGTCCGGGCAGATTGAGAGCATTCCACTCGCCGGTCATAAAGCCAGCGCGGCCTTCAATTCCACTCATTAGAACAGGATCGGGGTTGAAGGCTGCTCCTTCAGGGTTGCCTTGGAGATCGACGCTGATGAGTCCGGCCGGGATGGGCGGAAGGCTTGCACTGTCCGTGGGATCCGATCCGTTATCGAGCTCTGCGTTGTCGGGGGCTGCGTCGCCGTCTGTGTCCGCACTATTCGGGTTGGTGATGTAGCCGTTGGCACTGTCGATTTCGGAAAAGTCATCGATGGTGTCACCATCGGAATCCGGGTTGAGCGGGTCGGTAGGGTCGCCGGGGGCAACGCCGAAGATGTCTCCGTTGTATGGGTTGAGGTTACCGTTGACTTCGTCGCCGTCTTCGATGGTGTCATCGTCCGAGTCCGGGTCGATGGCATTGGTCGAGTTCACAAGCTCGGCGGCGTTGTCGAGTCCATCGTCATCGGGGTCTTCACTCGAGTCATCCACGAGCGGGTCGAAATTAGAGTCCAGGTTATCGACCTCGAACTTGTCATCGTAGCCATCGTCGTCGGTGTCCTGATCCGTGGGGTTGGTCGAGTGAGTGTTTACTTCTTCGCCATCCTCGAGGCCATCCGTGTCGCTGTCAGCTCCCATCGGATTGGTGAGATTTTGCCACTCCTCTAAATTGGTCAAGCCGTCCGGTTCCTCGTCCGCACCGGGATCGACGACTCCGACGCCTCCAAAGTAGAACTCTTCCCAGTTGTCGCCGATTCCATTTGAGTTAAGGTCACTTGGATCGGTGAGATCAATGTTCTCGGTGTCGAAAGCGATCCCCATGAGGCTCCGGTTTTCGGGAGCCGAGGCGATATCGATGACAATGTCACTCGTGCCAGCAGAGATGTCGAAGACATGGTAGGCGAGGCCATTCACCAGGTGGTCGTAGCTTGAGATCACTGCCCCGGAGCCGTCGTTCACGGTAAGAGTGAATTCCGTGCCCTGGTTGTCACCAGAGGCCGTCAGCACTGTCATTCTGTAGTTGCTGCTGGTGGCACGTGAAACGGTAAATTGTCTTGTTCCACTTGAGTTGGCAAGGACAGGAGAATTGGTGATTGCGTTTCCATTTCCAGGGTCCTGAATCTCCCCGAAGTTCGCGTTGTTACCGGACCACATGCCAATATTTGTGTCTGCGGTCGAAACGGTGATTCCGGCCGGTAGATTATAGGCGTTTAAGAGGTTGGCGTCGCTGGTGTCGAAAGGTTGGGTGTAGACAGCATCGGCCTCGTTGAGTCCGAAGATCACGTACCCGGAAGTGCCGTATTCCAGATCAGTTTCCAGTTGTGCCCCGGTTCGCCAGTTTGGGCCGGCGGTGGTGTCTACGCCGACAGAAGTAACGGTCGCACTTACGGTCGAAGCACCGAGAAAAGAAGAAGCGGTGAGGAGTCTGGTGAGTTGAGGTATTTTCATTGGGCTGATTGGAGTAGTAGCAAAATTTTCAGATCTCACGAAACGCTATCAGGATTTCGGAAATGGTGGAATAGCCAAGCTCCACCATAGGATACTTGAGATCCACATGAAGAGGCGGGAGAACTGTACAAAAAAGCCCCCAGAGAATCGAATCTTCTGGGGGCGAGATAAGAGTTGCTTGGCTTGTCGAGAAACTTATCGACGGCGGCGCAGGGAAACACCGAGCATTCCAAGGCCGAGCAGGAGAGCGGAAGATGGCTCCGGGACAGGGACTGCGTCGAAGGCTATTCCGGTGATCGAACGGTTTTCGGCAGTTGAGGAGATATCGATGACAATGTCACTCGTGCCATCAGAGATGTCGAAGACATGGTAAGCGAGGCCATTCACCAAGTGGTCGTAGCTTGACGTCACTGCCCCGGCGCCGTCGTTCACGGTAAGAGTGAACTCCGTGCCCTGGTTGTCACCAGAGGCTGTCAGCAATGTGATCCTGTAGTCACTGCTTGTCGCACGTGAAATGGTGAACTGTCTCGTTCCGGCTGAGTTGGCGAGGACAGGAGAATTGGTGATCGCGTTTCCATCTCCAGGGTCCTGAATCTCCCCGAAGTTCGCGTTGTTACCGGACCACATGCCAATATTTGTGTCTGCGGTCGAAATGGCGATTCCGGCGGGTAGGTTGTAGGCGTTGGCTGCGTTGGTATCGCTCACATCGAAGGGTTGGGTGTAGACAGCATCGGCCTCGTTGAGTCCGAAGACGACGTATCCGGAAGTGCCGTATTCATTGTCGGCTTCAAGATTGGCAGCAGTTCGCCAGTTCGCACCGGCGGTGGAATCGACACCGAGCAGAGAGACTGCCGCGCTGGCAGAAGCAGACAGCCCCAGGGAAACCAGGAGGCTTGGGATTGTTGAATTTTTTTTCATGAGAGTATGGTGGTTGGGTTGTTATTTTTGGGCAGTGGAAGAGGGGCGAATAAAGATGTCCGCTTTCCAATACTTGGATTGTGAGCAATTCGTTCCAGTAACGGAATAGGTAAATTCAACATTCAAATACCTAGAATCCACCTTATTAAGGAGAGAAAACTCATACGGGGATGTTGAATAGCGCAACTTCTCAGTGATTCGAGAGGCAATCCTGGGGCTGAATTGGAGATTCTATGGCAAGTTGCTGATGAGAAGGTGGATTCCGGGGAAGCAGTAGTTAGCCAAGAGTTACTTCACGGGAGCAAGGCGGAGGAAGTCGAGGCCGAACATGTAGCGTTTGACGGAGTCGGGGTGGGTTCCGGTGGATTTGATGGTGAGGGTGTTTTTGCCCTTTTTGAAGGTGGCCTTTCCAAGGTTGATTTGTCCGGTGTGGGCGACGCCCTTGGCTTGGAAGAAGTCGTGGGGTTTTCCGAGGGTTTTGCCGTTGAGGGAGAATGAGTGGATGCCGTAGTCGAGAGCCTTGGTGGCGGCAAAGTGGAGGTCGTAGTTGCCAGCATTGGGGACGGTCAACTCGACGGTGAGAGTGGCGTCCTGTTTTCCGGCGACCCACCAGAGTTGGGAATTGCCGCTCCAGGTGCCGTTGCCGAAAGACTGCATGGCTTGGGGGCGGGCGGGGCCGTCGGATTTGAGGATTTTCAGGATTTCACCTTCGATAATGAGGCCGGGGCCGAGGTCTTTTATTGGTGCCGGTTTGGGTTGAGGCCCAAAAGGAAGAGGTCCACCGGCGTAGTTGCCCCATTTGATGAGTTCGCCTCCGCCGGCGCGGTCGAGGAGGATTTGCAGGCCTGCGGGAGTCCAGCCGGGGTTGCCTTTGAGGTCGGCGAGCATTTGCGTGGCGGTGGGGCGATTGGAGGAGATTCCTTTTTCGGGAACTTCGGCTCCGGTGGTCCAATAGACTCCGTTAAGGATGAGCTTGCGGAGTTCGTCGCGACCCCAGTTCCAGTGGGTGTGTCCGCCGGTGAAGCCGAAGGTGCGTCCGCCGGCGGGGCGTTCGAAGCCCCAGGCGCAGTATTGGTCTTCGCCTTTCTTCACCGCTTCGACAGCGGAGTCGGATCCGCTGTCCATGGCGCGGCCGGGATGGATGATGCCGACGGGGGGCAGGGCGCCATGGAGGGGGGTGACGTGGTTGTGTTCGGGGTCGGTGCAGCGGAGGTGGAAGTAGCATTCATCGTGGATGACAAAGGGCGGGACGCCCCGGGTGACGGGGTGCTTTGGAAGTTTTTCGAAGGAGGCATCCCAGAAGCGGCTCACGGAGTGCCAGGGTTCGAAGTCGGCCCCGACGAGGTTGCGCCATTGGCGTCGGACGGGGTCGGCGGAGTGGTCTTTTGTTTTGTTTCCGGCGTCGGGCGAGCCAAGACCGGTGGCCCAGTGGATGACGGTGAGGCCACCGCCCTGATCCATGAACTTCTTGAGGGAAGCGAGCTTGCCGTTGGCGGGGTGGGCTCCCCAGCCATCGGAGTAAATCACGAGGGCGTCTTGTTGGAAGAGGAGGGCGTCGTCGGGCCACTCGCGGATGAGTTGGACTTCGACGGGCAGGGCGGAGTTACGCATCCCCGTGGCGAGGATGTTGGTGCCGCCGAAGTGTTGGTGGGAGCCCCAGCCGTGGGAGTCGCGACCGGCGAGGAAGAGGATTTTTTTGGCGTCGGTTTTGGCTCCCGGTGCTCCGGTGGCTCCATTACGAATGCGGAGGAGGTGTTCGGCGGCGAGTTCGAGGGTGCGGGAATCGAGTTTGTCGAAGGGCGGCATTTGAGGGTAATTTTCGCGCTTCTTTTGGGGGTTCTTGGTCCACGCAATGATTGCTTCCTTGGAGTCATAGACTTCAGAGATTTCCTTGAGAGAGGGTCCGGTGGGGCTGGCTTCGGGTTGGTGACAAGCGGCGCAGATCGCAAAGGCGCTGGCAGCCTGTTGGGCACGTTCGGCGACGGTGTCGGTTTGCATTTCGGCGAGGCCGAAGATGGCATTGAGATTGGCGATGTGGGTGATGGTTTCGGCGTCACCGGTGGCTCCGGCCTTGGAGGAGAAGGCGGCCCAGGTTTGGGGCGCGGGGTGTTTTTTTCCGTCTAGCGCTTGGTTTAAGACAGCTGCGGCGCGGGAGATGGCGGTGGGCCCGGCGAGTTGGTTGGCAAGGGTGAGGGCATGGTTGGGATCCTTGCGGGCGAAATGCCAAAGGATGGAGTCGCGGAGAAGCGGCTGGGGAGTTTTTAAGGCGAGGTCGGCGAGGATGTCGGATTGATCGCTGGCGTTAGTGGCGAGACCGAACCAGATCATTTTGGGAATAAAACGGTCGTGGGCGTCTTCGACACGATTGGCGAGGGCAAGGAGGATGGGGAGGCTGAGTTCTTTTGCGATACGGTGTTGGCAGGCACCGGCAAGGGTCAGGCGGACTCGGGCAGAAGGGTCGTTCTTGGCGAGCTCGAGCAGGGTCGTGGTGTAAGCTTTTAGGTTGGAATCGGCCTGATTGGTGAGCAGGTGGAGGGCGTGGTTGCGCAGGGTTTCATCGGGGTCTTTGAGGAGTTTTTTGAAGTCGGATTGTTTGAGCGAGCCGGCGGCGTCGAGGGCAACGAGATAGCGGAACCGATGTGGGTGATTTCGGTCAAAGAGGGCCAAGCGGGGAGGGGGGAGGAGTTTACTGGAGAGGGCGTTTTTGGCAGCGCGTTGGCGAAGCTGATGTTGGGCCATGCGGGCGAACCATTCGTTGTCGTGGTTGAGGTAAGAGAAGAGTTCCTTCCCGGTGGCTTTGGCGAGGTCTTTGAATTGGGCGGGCTTGAAAGTGTCTTTCCAGGACATGCGGTAGAGTCGGCCGTTGGTGCGGTCCCAGCGGGCGGCGTCGTTGACGTGGCATTGTTGGGTGTCGTGCCAGTCGATAGAGTAAACGGCGCCATCGGGTCCGTATTTTAAATCGACGGCTAGATATTTTTCGTCGGGAGTATAGAGGGGGTCCTGACCGTGGCTGCTGGAGAGATAGGCCGAGTCACGGGGGGCGAGAATTTCGCGATTGAGCTGGTGGCCGTGGAGGTTGTGGGTGAACAGGTCGCCGCGGTATTCGGCGGGCCAGTTGTCACCGAGGTAGATCATGGTGCCGACGTGGGAATGTCCGCCAAAGATGGCGCGGGAGCCTTGTTTTCCGGCGCCGCCTTCGCCGTGACCGTATGCGGCAATGGAGTCGAAGTAATTGAAGAGGGGGGCGTTGGTGCGGTTCCAGCCTTGTTTGGCGGAGGCAATGAAGTTGCGGTAATTTGAATTGTTCTGGGTCCAGTAGTGACCGTCGCGAAAGACCTGACTGACGGGGCCGAGTCCCCAGGAACTGCGGCAGTGGGTCATGAAGAGGGATCCGTCGGGTCCGTAGTCGAGGCCCCATTGGTTGGATCCGCCATTGGAGTAGATTTCGAATTCGTGGGTGACGGGATGGAAGCGCCAGATGGCGGCGTTCACCCTGAGGCGCTGATCTTTCGGAGTGCCGGGTTTGCCGACGAGGGAGGGATTGAAGACGCCGTGGCAGCCATAGAGCCAGCCGTCGTGGCCCCAGAGGAAGGAGTTGGGGGTTTCGTGGGTGTCGTTGATGGAGAAGCCATCGAGGAGGACCTGGGGCGGGCCGTCGGCCTTGTCGTCGCCATCGGCGTCGGGGATGAAGAGGAACTCGGGAGCGCAGGCCGCGAAGACTCCGCCGTATCCGATTTCAAATCCGGAGATGAGGTTGAGATTGTCGGCGAAGACCTTGTGGGTTTCGAAGGTTCCGTCGTGGTCGGTGTCTTCCAGAATGATGAGGCGGTCGTTGGCTTTTCCGTTTTCGCGGCGGCGCGGGTAGGCGAAGGCTTCCGCGATCCAAATGCGACCGCGGCTGTCGAAGGTGAAGGCGATGGGTTGACGGAGCTGGGGTTCGCGGGCGATGGTTTCGACTTGGAAGCCATCGGGGATGAACATGCTGGAGGTGATGTCGTTTTCCTCGCCCGCAGGATTTTTCTTAAGCCCCCAGAGGAGAGGACTTGAAGTGAGGCGGGTTGGAGATGACGCAGGAGGATTTTTGTGGAAACGGAAGTCGTCGAAATTGATGTGTCCCCATGGTCCGGAATGTTCATCGACGATGCGGACGCGAATCATTTTTCCCACGTGCTGGCTAAGATCGACATTGAGTCGTGCCATATCTTCAACCTGGCCTCGTCCGCTGGACTTATGAATGACCTCATTATTTGAAGCATTTAGAATCTCCACCCGGGTTCGAGATTCGGGGCCGGCTCCGATCAGGTAACTGGTCCATGGATGAGTCACTTTGAAGGGCTTGGAAGTGAGAGTTCCCTGCTCACGATCGTGCTGCCATTTTTCGTAGCCGCCGATCCAGAAATCGCCCTGGTGGCTGGAGTTTCCCCGGTTGCGCTTCACGATAGTGTCTCCCTTCACGGGTTTGGATCCCCAGACGGTGCCTGTGCTCTGCCAGCCTTCAAAGGTTCCCTTCTCGAATCCGATGTTGGGTGCATCGAGGGGAACGATGCCCGGGGAGGCTTCGGCAGCTTTGATGGTGTCGTTGATGGACGAGAGTTTGGTGAGTTGAATGTTTCGAAACTGTAATTTGGCGGGACCGGCTCCACTGTGGATTTGAACCGCGAGCAGTCCTTTGAGATCAGTTTGTCCCCGTTGGTGATCCTCAAGGGTAGTGAAGTGAATGCCATTGATGGAAATCTCGATTCGATGACCTCGAGCGCGGATGTGGTATTCGTTCCAGTCATGGACCTTCACAAAGCGAGTGAGATTTTCAGGGGTGTTGAATGGGAGGGAGTGCCGTTTTCCGTCAGGAGAAATTTTAGTGAGAGTGCCGCGTTCCGTGATGAGTCCGCGCCCATGTTCGTCGTAGATGCGACCGAGCCAAAGCTCACCGCCATCGAGATCGGCTTGATATCCAGCGGCGTGATTGTTGTCAGTTTTCTGAGAGCGAATCTGGATCCCGGAATTGGCGGTGGGTCCGGTGATTCGATAGTCGAGTTTGAGATCAAAATCGGACACTTCGTCTTTAAAAAAGAGAAATTCGTTTTGCGTTAAGGTCTTGCCCTCCTCAATCGAAGCCGTGATCGCGCCATCTTCGACACTCCAAACAGCGGGATTGCCCTTCCAGCCTTTCAGTGTTTTTCCGTCAAATAGATTCTGTGTCGGGTTGTCTTGGGCACCCAGGAATTGGGTTGTCAGTAAGATGAGGAAGGGGAGACGGAGCTTTTTGTTCATGGGACTTGAAGGGTGAAACGAACGTTGTCGGAGTGAGGGTGGGGCGTATTTGGAAATCTTGATCGCGCCTACTTCAGGACTTGTTTAACGGCGTGATCATACTCGTTGATCGTGATCGGTCCAGAGTTAGAACTCGTTATGAAAGTGTCGAATGAGGCTGTCGAAGCGTTCGTAGCTGGATTCCATTCAAAATGATGCAAGGGCTCGGCACAATTGACCCGGGAAGATCGATCGGTTTCACCTGAAGAAGTTCGCGTATTTCCTGGAGAAGATCAAATCGACCGAAGAAGTCGGCGGCAAGAGTCTTTGGCGGAACCCGGCGATCGTCTCCGGGGAATTCGTCAAGAGTGTCAACCGGGGCCGTAATGAGAATCGGCGCATCCTTTGGGAGTTTGTATTTGAACAAAAGTGGTTCGGAGATCCGACCGGTGCGTTGAAGCAGCTTTGAGGAGCGCGGCGCATCGGCGGAGCCAGGCAGCATCCCTCATTTGATGCACCTTGGGACCATCAATCGAAGTAATACCGGGAGAATCACCAGATCGGCAAGCAGGGCGGCCAGAATGCTGAATGCGAAAAAGACTCCGAAGTAGACGCTGGGCATAAAATCCGAGACCGCCATCGTCAGGAAGCCCCCGGTCAGGATGAAGGAGGTCTTGATCATGGCCCGTCCCGTTGTCGCAGTGGCACCCCGTGCCGCGGCGTCAACCGAGAGACCCTGATGCAAGCCTTCACGGAAACGTGAGAGGTAGTAGATGGTGTCGTCGACCGCCACCCCCATTACCACTCCCCCGAGGATGCAGGTCGCGATGTTCACCGGCAGCCCCAGCCAACCCATAAACCCCAAGGTGCAAAGAACCGGGATAAAGCTCACCGCGAAGCCAAGGATTCCAAGAAGAAATGAACGAAACACAAGAGGCAGTAGAATCAGAAGCACGGCAGCGGTCATGCCGATCGACAAGAGCTGGGTGCGTATCACATGGGCGTCCATGTTGGACCAGAGGACATTGGTTCCGGTCAGAGTGAGGTTCCAATCGTCCGGCAGGTCGGCACTCAACCCGCTCAAGGAAGTGCGGAATGCATCGATGTCCCGGGTGCTCATGGCCGCAGTCATGACCCGCAGGCGAAGGAATTGTTTGTCCCCGGAGAGGAAGTCATCCCCGGCGTCGAGGTCCACGGTCCCGGCTTTTTTCAGCAGCAATCGGACGGAATCCATTTCGGCCTCATCTTCGAAACTCGAGGAAAGCTCTGCCACCAGGTGATCGAGACTTTGAATATCCAACACGGAAGGCAGCGCCAGGAGAGATTGCTCGAAGCTTCGCGTGGTAAGGTGTCTGTCGTAGTTCGAAACTTCGGTGTCCTTGGGCAGATTTAAAGTGAGCGTCAGATACGAACCGGGCATTCCGAGCTCCTCCAGCTGTGCGTAATCATTACGGACTTCGCTGCCAGGCCTGAAAAATTCAACGTAGTTGGTGTCTGCCTCCAGCCACACCAACCCCAAGGCCCCGGATAGCATTGCGGCACCCAGACAGGCGGCAAGAATTGGGCGGGGCTTATCCAACCAACGCAAAGGGCGGGTCTCCCCGCTGGTTCCGGTGTCTCGCCGGTGTGCTCGGCTTCCAGAGTGCCACAGAAGGCTCAATAGTGCCGGTGCGAGGGTGATGGTTGCCAACCAGGCAATGGCTATCCCTGCGGCCGCAAAGAAGCCGAACTGTTGGATCGGAGCAACGGAGCTCACCGTTAGTGAGGCGAAACCCGTCACGGTTGTGAGCGAGGTCCAGAAGCCGGGGCGCAACAGGTGCGCGAAAGTGGTTGAGATTGCCGAGGTGGAATCGATCGGGCCACCACGGGTCACCTGAGCACGCCGGCAGGCATGGAAGTCGGTGATGAAGTGAATCAGGTAAGAGACGCTCACCGTGACCAGCAAGGTGGGCAGCATCACGGTAATCAGGTTGAACGGCAGATGAAATATGGCGATGGTCCCCAGAACTGGAAGCACCGTGGCGACGACAATCGCAATCAGCACGATCAGATCTTTTGTGCTTCCAAGTGCGATCCCGCCCCCGATCAAGACGAAGACTGCGATCAAGGAGTAGTAGACCAGCATGTCGCGCTTCGCGGCACGATTGAGTTCTGCATTCACTACGGTGGTCCCCACGATTCCCGAATCCAGAATAGAGGGGGTTGCCTCGATCGCTTCCCGAACCCGGTCAATCAACTCGATACGGTAGGGCTTTGTCGCATTGATCCGGTTGGCATTTTGCAACGCAAGGATGGTGAACTGGTCGTTCGCCTTGGGAACCAATCGCCCTTCGAACAAAGGACTTCCCCTGATCCTCTCCCGAAGCTCAATCAACTCGTCCTCATTCAAGAGGCCATCGTTTTTCTCGAACTTCGATCCGATCCCGGCTACCTCAGCCAGAGAGACCACACGGGTGACTCCATCGATCGACTCGATACGATCGGCCAGAATTTGCAGGTCGCTCAGGAACGTTGAAGTGAATACCGAGTCACCCTGCAGCCAGACGTAGGTCCACTCATTCTCTCCGAATGCGGCATTGTGAAGACGGTAATCGGCGAGTTCGGGGTCGTCATCGAGAAACCAGATTGCCACCGAGTTATCGATCCTGAAGTGAGTCAGGTAGACGACACCCGAAGCGATCATTGCGGCAAGCCACAGTGCAATGACTGGCAGCCGCCAACGAATTACCGTGGGAATGAATCCCTTGGCTGGCTGCGTGGTGCTGTTTTCGTTCATGGAACTTTTAAGCTCCACGTTCCTGAATGGCCTCGTCCTGTCGCAACTCGGTATGCCGCTTCAGAAAACGTCGTCGCCGACGGGCAACGAATTCGTCGTCGTAAACGCGGCCGATTAACTCACGGAAACCGGTCTGCAGTTCGTTAACGGTCATATTCTTTGGCTGAAAATTGACATCAAAGAGTGTGCAAAGCTCCCATGCTCCGTCCTGGAGAATTCGGCCTTCTTTGAGGAGGCGTTGGTAGAGGGGCGTTCCGGGAAATGCGGTCATCAAGGTGACCTGGACTTCATAGAGTCCGGTTTCCTCGACGAAATCATACACCGCATCGAAGGAACTCGCATCGCTGTCGTCGAGACCCAGTACAAAGCAACCGTTCACCGTAATGCCGGCGTCCTGAATCCGGGCAATGGCATCCTTGTAGCGATTGACCTGGCGTTGCTTCCAGTTGCCCTTCTGTTCGATACCGGCGAGTGCATCGACTTGAGGGCTCTCCAAACCGACGAGAATCTGCGCGCAACCGCTGCGGGCGAGGGCCTTGAGTAGCTTTGGGTCATCCGCCACCGAGATATCGGTTTCGGTGAACCATCGTACTCCCTGGCCTTCCATGGCCTCGGCGAGCGCCAGTCCGTGGCGCTTGTCGGCGAAGGTATTGTCATCGGCAAACTCGATGAAGGGCTGGGGCCAGATCTCCTTGATGGCCTGCAGTTCAGCGAGGATTCGATCAATTGGTTTGGTGCGGAACTTCGGATTCAAGCGAATCGAGGCCGCACAGAACTCGCAGCTGTAGGGACATCCCCGCTGTGTTTGGATGGTGAGGCGATTGTATTTGGAAATGTCCAGTAGATCGAAGCGCGGCATCGGCGATTCGGCAAAGTTAAAGGTATCCCCGCGCGCATCGTAGCGAGGCTTGGCTCTTCCCAATCGGACATCGTTGATGATCTCCTTCCAGATTGGCTCGGCTTCACCGATGAGGATCACGTCCGCATGAGTGGCAGCCTCGTCAGGCATCAGGGTGACGTGGAGACCTCCCAGGATTACCACGGTTCCAGCCTTGCGATAGCGATCCGCGATGGCATAGGCATCCTTGATCATGGACGAGAAACTGGAGATGGCCACGACATCAAACTCTCCCGGCAGGTCCTCACCCAGGGAGTCGGGATCAGGAACTTCAACGTAACTCACTTCAATATCATCCGGCGTCATCCCGGCGAGTGTCAGAAGACCGAGACTCGGCAGGGAAGCGATCACTTTGCTCCGTTCGACGAATCCCGGGAGCGTGAGTCCGAACTCCATCAATTCCTTGTTGTAGCAGCGCACGCCGCTCATTGCGATGAGACCAAGTTTCATGATTTTGGAGGGTTGGTTGGCGTTTTTACCACGGCCATCCGACGAGTGTCAGAACGATGCCTACCCCCACGCCCAGAACGGGAATGAAGAAGCCGTGGCGGAAAGGTTTCCGCCACGCGCAGAGGAAACAGAAAAGTGGCATGGTGGCCGCTCCGATCGTGAACGATACCGCGGCGGGGTAAGCCTGGGCCGGGGCGACGCCCGCGATGTGGTGACTGATGGCGAAGAAGAAGTTTATGAATCCGAGGCCGAAGAAGGAGATATGCCCCAGTCGCGTCAGGCGGCGACGGAAGCTGCTGTATCCCCCCATCCAATCTTCCCGATGAAAGAATAAGCCGATGATGGCTCCTGAGACCACGCCGAGAAGCATGCCGATCCAGCCGATGGCAAACATGTTAGAAACGATAGCGTCACGCATAATTATTATTTGGTATAATGTTGGTTATTTGGTTTTGGAAAAGAGGTGGCAAACATTCGAACCGCCGAAGCCGCTGCTGCTGTTGATGACCAGGTCGAGATCACGGATCTCGGTTTGGGTCGGGAGAAGAAGTCCTTCGCAAACCGGGTCGGGCTCTACGAGGGCGGCATTTCCTGGGGCGATTCCTTCATCGAGACAAAGGACACACAGTGCGGCTTCGAGAGCACCCGCATGCGAGAGACCATGTCCGGTCAATCCTTTCGTGCTGGATACGAGAGTTTTCGTGCCGGGCTTCGCGTATCCCAGGGACTTCAGGGCAGTCGCTTCGGCCCGATCCCCGGCCGGGGTGGAAGTCGCATGAGCATTGATCCAGTCCACCGACCGGGCATCCACCTCAGCGGCCTGAAGGCAGTTCTCGATCGCCGTCTGGAGGCCCTTTCCCTCGGGATGCGGGGCCGCGATATTGTAGCCGTCGGAAGCCTGGCCCCATGACCGCATTTCCGCGAGAGGATTGGCGCCACGGTCCCTCGCCGAGGAAGCAGATTCGAGGATCAGGGCGACACCGCCGCCCGTGCCGACGAAGCCGTCACGCTTGCAATCAAAAGGTCGACTTGCGGTGTCAGGATCCCTGTTTCTCGAGAGAGCTCTCATGCCCGTGAATGGCAGGAGACTCTCAGCGTCGCCATCCTCTGCCGAAACCACCAGCATCCGTTCCTGCCGACCGAGCGCAATTTCATCAAAGGCGTATCCGATGGCATGGCTGGACGACGAACAGGCCGATACGAATCCGCAATTCGCCCCGGTGATGCCATAGTGCGCCGTAATATGAAAATTGAGCGTGGCGGGTATCGAACTCAGCACAGACATGGGGTCGGCGCGATTCCACCCGGTGGCAGCGAGACGATTCAAGCGATAACGGACCATTCTGGGTGACCCGGGGGAGGCGCAGAAAAGCCCGGTCCGGCCATCGCCCAAGGCACTGTGATCAAGGGAGGATTGCAGCAAGGCCTCTTCCAGCGCCACCAAGGCATACGGCCCATGAGGAGGAAGGGATCGCAAGAGCGAGGAATCGAATCTTTCCTGACCCGGAAAGGTCCAGTCGCTGTATTCACAGCTACTCACATCGAACCCGTCCACCGCACCGACAACAAGTTCCGGCCCCGCATCCTGTTCCGCGATTCTGCGACAGACAAGGCCGTGACGAAGATCCCGCAGGCTCTTCGAGACCTCCGTGCGGCCGGTGCCGATACTGGATGCAAACCCTATCCCGGTGATGACGACGCGATTCATTCGATTAAGCGGAGGTCCGGAGGCTCAGTTTTTCTTCCAGCAGGTGCCTCGCATCGGCGATGGTTTTGGTCGCGACCAACTCCGCATTGTCGATGTTGATGTCGAACAGTTCCTCAATCTTGAACATCGCTTCCATCATCGACAGTGAGTCGAGCCCGAGATCCTCACGCAGACGGGTCTGACCGGAAGGAAGGTCATCCGGCGTTTCCGAGCCAGCCGGTCGAAAAAAGAAGAGAATTCCATAAAGACAGGCCTCGAAATCGGCAACCTGCGATCCTTCCCGGAGCCCGAGAGCCCCCGCGGTAGTCGCATCAGAGAATCCACGGAGCTGATGTTCGATCTCTTCCCTGGCATGCCGGGCCAACGGGCCGCGTCTTTCCGGGTAGGGGGGCTTTGTTGTTAAAGTGGGGTTTGGTATCGCTTCGATTTTTTTGCGAACAGTCATGGCTTCAGGTGATGAGTTGGATTGGAGGTTGCTGTTGGATGAATTTTCTTTTTGGGTGCTGTCCCTGGGGAGATCGGACTTGGGGAAACGGAAACGATGGCGGATAGAATTGAAGTTTTCAAAGAGTCTTCATTTTAAGAATGCGAAAAACCGGATCGATTTGGATCATAAATCTGCTGAAATTTGTGGAGATCTTCTTTTGGCGTCCAAAACATCAGGATGGTGCCTCCTCACAAGAGCGAGCATTGGGATGGTTTATTTTTTTATTTCTCTATTGCGGTGTGTGTGAAAAGCCCGATCCGGTGTCACGATTTTGTCTTCCGATCAAATTTTTTGAGCTTTTCCTCGTGTCGAGCTGCCGCTGCTTTGGTTTGTCCCGCAAGGAAAACTGCGAGGGATGAATGGCTCGCGAACGTGGATGGGGATTTCCGAATTCCGGCCGGTTGAGTCGGTGCTTGCTGGATTTGGGCGAGCCTGCGAGAAATTGGCATGATTTTGAGGTCCGTGCTTCTCGTTTTTCTAGTGAGTCTTTCCGTTTTACATGGGCAGAAAGAGGCCAACAAGAAGCACCTGCAACCGTTTCGTTGGAACAATCCACTGCCTGCCCAATTTGCCAAACTGGGAGTGAAACATGGCACTTTTGAAAGCAAGGCCAACAAGGCGACGGTGGGATACAACATTCTCCTGCCCAAAGTTTACGAGATTGAGAAAGGTCGTCGCTTTCCCGTGGTCTATCTCCTGCACGGAGGCCGACCGGGAAGTGAAGCGAAGCATCTGCGAGTGGCTTCTTTTGTGAATGAGGCGATCGCCAAGGGCCTCATTCCTCCCACAATCTACCTCTTTGTGAATGGTGGTCCGGTGAGTCACTATGACTATCCAACTTCGTTGAAGCACCCGGGCGAGGAATTTGAGACGAAAGGAAACACGGCCTTCGTGAAGGAATTGATTCCACATGTCGACAAGACCTACCGAACGATCGCGGAGCGGAAGGGGCGGGTGGTTGAAGGCTATTCGCAAGGTGGGCGTGGAACGCTGCGGACCGCCTTTCGTAACCCCGAACTCTTCGCCGCAGCTTCGGCCGGATCCTCCGGGCTGGCGACGGAGTTACGAATTCAGCAGGAGGGAGGGAAGGAGAGCAATTATCTTAAATTTACTCCCGGTGATGATGCCTATTCGCAGGCCAAGGAATATGCCGGGCGCATGGAGAAGTTTCCGATGAAAATCCTGCTCTACAGCGGCAACTCCAGGAAGGACTTTAATTGGGAAGGGAATGTGGCCTATGCGAAATATCTGACGTCACTTGGGATTGAACATCAGCATCTTCTTATTCCGGATTGTGGTCACTCGACCCATCAAGCCTACACGATCTCAGGAAAGGAGCTTTTCAAGTTTCTGGCACCGGTCTTGAAGGCGGCTTCACGTTGAAAGGCGCAGCTTGATCAGTCCATCAGTCTCTTTGACATCATAGGTCTGGATGGCCTTGCAGACGGGGCGGCGGGCCGGGCTTCCGTCCTCGAGATGAAAGCGCCCGTTGTGTTTGGGGCACTCGATCATTTTTTCGATGACGAGGCCATCGGCAAGGTGGGTTCTTCCGTGGGTGCAGATGCCGTCGGTTGCGTAAACGATTCCTTCGGCGTCGCGGTAGATGGCGTAGGTTCTTTCTCCCTGATCGAAGCGAAGGACGTCCTTGTTTTTTAGAGCGTCGGCGGGGCAAACTCCGATCCATCCATCCTGGTCTTCGGTCGCTTCAAACTTTTCCAGTTGTTCTTCCCTGGGGACGGAAGATTGGGGAAGGGTGCGGCGAATGTGGAATCCGGGCTCTTCGGTTTGTCGGGCAACAGTCGGAATGATTTCCTGCCAGCATGACCAAAGGCTGGGATAGGCAGGCGGGAGGTCGTTCTTCACGATCTCGTGGAGCTCGGGCAGGGCATGATAGGGAATGAGCGGAAACATGTGATGCTCGATGTGGTAGTTCATGTTCCAGTAGAGAAAGCGATTGATGGGATTGGTCAGAAAGGTTCGGGCGTTCAGGCGATGATCGAGAACGTTCTCGGCGAGACCGGTATGCTGGGTGAGCCCATAAAGAGACATCAGCCAGGAGCCGAAGAGATTGGGGAGACCGATGAAGAAAAGAGGCAGCCAACTCTGAAGAAGAAGAGCGGTGAGGATGACGAGAATATAGATCACGAGGTGAATCCGGGCCGTCTGGACGAGCCGTGGGAATTCGCTTTCCGGGATGAACTCGCGCTCGCGTTCGGAGATTTTTCCGCGGGAATGGTTGATGAGGTTCCCAAAATATTTGGGATAGGTGCCAAGGGCAAACAGGCCCTTCATCATTCCGGTGATGTCAGGAGGGCGGGGGACGGCGATTTCGGGATCCCGGCCCAGAATGATGGTGTCGCTGTGATGGCGGGTGTGGGACCAACGCCAAGCGGTTCCCTCCCGAAGGACCATGAAGGAGGCCACCTGGTAGAGGGCATTGTTCATCCAATCGGTTTTGAAGGCGGTGCCGTGAAGGCCTTCATGCCAGCGGGCGTCGGCGCTTCCTGCGTAGAGCGCAGCGTAAATCAAATAGGGAAAGACCGCCCACCAGGTGCCCCAAAGTGCAACCGTGGCAGCTGCGGTTCCAAAGATGAGCCCAAACCAAAGGGCGGTATCGCGAAGAGCCGGACCGTCCTTGCGAACCAGAAGTTCGCGCATTTTTTCCCTGGGAACCGGGCTTTGATACCAGTCGGCTTCCGCAAGTCCGGCCTCAAGGGCCTTGCGGGAGTTGCTCCGGTTGAGGAGATACACCGAAGGGTCGGGAAAGGAGACCTTTTCGGCTGAGCTGGAAGTATTACTCATCACTTCCTCGATTAGCCGCGTAGCCCGACCTGGTCCATGAGGCGGGCAGTTTGGGTATACGCTTCCTCCACCCATTCAACGATTCGAGCAGGGTCGGGCGAATACTCCAGTTCGATGGAAACGGCGCCGTCGATCTGCAGTTCCTTGATCGCTTGAAGGTAGGGAGCGAACTTGACCACGCCTCTTCCCGGTGGGAGATCGCCGTGGACCTTGCCGTCGCAATCGCTGATGTGAACGTGAATGGCCTGGCCGGAGAGTTTGGCCACTTCTTCCGGCCCGTTGTCAGCGAGGACGAGATGGGAGATGTCGATGTTGGCCCGGACCCGCGAGTGGTCACATTCCCGAACAAAGCGGGACATTTCATCGATACTATTGAGAAGGCTGAGGCGGAAGGGTTCCAGTTCAAGGGCGATATCGATGCCCTTGCTGTCGGCGTAGTCACCGAGGATGCGACAGGACTCGATCCCCCAACGCCATTGCTCTTCGGGAGGAATGACTTCGCGTTGCCAGAGGTATTCTCCAAGAACGAGAAGGATATTGTCGGATCCCCAACGGGCGGCAAGATCGATGAATTGCTTACATCGCTCGATGTGGTAATCGCGGACGGGATCGTTGAAATCAATCAGCCCGATGGCCACGACCGGGAGAGAAAGAATGGGGAGATCTTTTGCCTGACAGATTTTTTCAATTCGGGAAATTTCGTCCGCTGAAATCAGGGAAGGTTCAGTGAAGATATCGACTGAATCGAAACCAATCCGTGCGATGTGTTCGAGTCCGGTGACGGTATCGACTCCGGCCTGGCTAAAAGCGCTGTTAATGATGCCTAGTTTCATAAAGAGGTTTTGTTGGTTTGGAGGATTTCATCAAGACGAACCCGACGTTGCTCCTGTGAGCTTATCACCGCTGCTTCCACCAAGGCGATGGTTTTTAAATTATCCCGACCGTTGAGCGAGGGGGCGGAGTCATTGCGGAGGGCGTTTAAAAGATCGAGCATGGTGCTGCCGAAGGCGTCGGGAAACCAACTGCCATTTAAATCCGCACTGATGAAATCCTGATCCCCCTTGGCGGCGTGACGAAGGGTGGACGGGCTGGTGTAGGGATCCTGACACCAGCCAATCCGGCCGATCGCGAGACCCTCGGTTCCTTCGATGCGATATTCGATGCGGATGTCGGCCGGGCAGCCTTCGTGAGCAGGACCGGTCCAGACATCGTCGATAATGGTGGCTCGGAAGCCATCCGCATATTCGAGAATGCCGGTACAGATGCCGTCGTGATGAGGGAAGGTCGTTCGGGGATCGGGTCGCGTGCTGCAGTAAATGGCCTCGGGATCACCATGCCAGTGACGGATGCAATCGAGGTGGTGGATGGACATGATTTTGAGGGTCGCGCTTTGCAATTCCTCCTGCCACGGCTGCCAATGGGGAATGCCGCGCATGTCGATGGTGGTGAAGACGGGCTCGCCGAGGATTCCATGTTTCAAAAGCCTCGAGGCTTCGACGACGGAAGGATCGAAGCGCATGTTTTGATTCACCGCGAGGACGATACCCGCCCCTTCGCAAGCTTCGACGACTGAGACTGCTTCGGCGTAATCGAGGGCCAGGGGCTTCTGTGCGAGAATCCCTTTGACGGTTCCGATTCGGCAGGCTTCACGGATGAGATCCGGTTGGTGCTGTGGGGGAACCGCAATATCGAGAACCTCGATCGAGGGATCTGCGAGGAGGGAATCGATGGATTCGTGGATGGTCTCAATCTTATGATTGGCGGCAACTGTTTCGGCGTGGGCCTTCGTCCGTGAGGCAATGGCAACCGGATTGAATTTTAGCTTTCGGTAAGCAGGGAGGTGGCAGTCATTGACAATGAAACCACTTCCGATGATTCCGATAAGAGGATTGGTAGAGAGAGAGCTCATGATGAAATCAAAGATGTAGATTGGTTGGTGAAGCGATATTCGGTCCGCGTTCTTTGGGGGAGATCCGGTTCCACCATGATGGAGCCAAATCGTTTATCCTCATCGAAGGCGTTGGGGTAGCCTTCGCACTCGAGACAGACCCCGGCACCCGAAGGATAGGGAAAGCCGCTTTTCCCGATGAGAGAGCTGTCGAGCCCAATCCCACTGTAAAATTGGACGCAGGTGCAATCAGTGGCGACTTCCAGGATGCGTCCTGAAAGCGGATCACGAAGACGGGCTGCCGGGCGAACTCTCTTGCTCTCACCCAGCCAATAGAGATCGCCATGTTCTTTCCAAAGCCCCTTCCGGAATTCTCCGACGGGTCGTGCTGATCGGGCATCATTTGGTCGTCCCTCAACCTTGTGGCACTCTCCGGTCAGTCCCATCCATTCGTCAGCTTCAAAAGCGGAGTCGCCTGGGATTTGAAGTTCATGGTCATCGGTCGGGGCTGCCCCTTCTCCCGCGAGGTTGAAGTAGGAATGATGGGTGAGGCTGACGGGAGTGGGACGGTCGCTGCGGGCTTCCGTTTCAAAGACGAAACAGTTGTCGTTTGTGATGGTGTAAATGACGGAAAGTTCGATCTTCCCGGGGTATCCGTTTTCTCCGTCTTCACTGGTGAGGGTGAGTTTCAAGGAGGGTGCTCCGTCCTCGCGGGAGAGGGGAGTGGCCTGCCAAACTTGCCGGTCGATGGAGGCAATGCCACCGTGAAGATGATGGGGCGGGTCATTGATGGGCAGCGGATACTTCGTTTCCCCAATGGTGAGATCACCCCGGGTGACACGACCGGCAATTCTTCCTGCGGTGGCTCCAAAGAAGGGATGGGGGCCGGAATAGTCGGCGGGGTTCTTGAAGCCGAGGACGACGTCGACGAGCCTGCCCTCCTTATCGGGCACGAGAATTTTTTGAACGATTCCCCCGAAAGTGAGGACAGTGATGGAGAGATTTTTATTCCCGGTCAGGGTCCATGCCGAAACCTCTTTCGCTCCCGGGAAAGCGGTGATGATTGTTTCTCTGATTCCGGACATGGGGAGTGTGCGAGTCGCGGATTATTCCTTGTCCATCCCCATCATTTGCATGCCCATTTTGTATTGGGCTGCCTGCATGATGCGAGCGGTTTTCCAATGGTTGAGGAATGCCTCGCTTTGGGTCGGGGTGAGAACGTCGGGGATATTTTTAGCAATTTCCACGTCAGTCGCTTTCCAGCGTTCTTCGATGACACTGAAGTCTCCGGTTTGTCCCAAATTTTGCCAGTTTTCTTCGTCACTGCCATTCCCTTCTCCGGAGTTGAGTCGTGCTTTGTAGAGTGTGTCGACGAGGCGTTCCTCGACTTCGGGAGTGAGCGGTTCGTTGGAAAGGGCGTTGCGGACCCCCTTCATCTGCTGCCGTTCGGGAAGTTGTTGTTCATACTTTTTGAAGGATGCCGCGTCCTCTTCATTTTGAAGAAATTCATCAATTTTCACGCTGCTTTCCCCACGTAGTTTTTCCATTTCGAGGGAGAGGGCGACCCTTCCTTCTTCGTCTGCTTGCATCCACTTCATACCCAGTTGCTGCTGATCAAGCATGCGCTTTGTCAGGAGTTCCTTGAAGTATTTCGATTCTTCGTCGTCCAGGCTGAGGGCGTCGATGAAGTCCCCGTAAATCATGGGGAGACCGGCTTCAATTCCCTGTTTGATCATGGCACGTCCGGCCTCGCTTTGCATCACCTCGGCCATGGATTTCAATGGGTTTTCGTCCTTTTCGTCGTTCTCTTTGGCGGGCCCGGGGGATGGTGGCCTTCGGCTTGAGGTCACCGGGTTTTGCTTGGTCACGGGGTCGGGGAGCGTGCGTTTGCGGGGCTTCTTTGGTTCGTCCCCGGCCGGGTTGTCGGCGCTTGCGAGATCATCCTGGAGGGACTTGAGCCGGCTTTCCTGAACCAAGTAAACGGCGAGGCCGGCAATGATGGCCACGAGAGCGATTGGAAGATATTTCATGGGGTGATGATCAGGGAATCTGTCCGACGAGAACAGGGAAAAATATGGTATCCTTGCCAAAGCCTGTTCAGTCTCAGCTCCATGAGAAATTCCATTTGTTGTTTTCTAATGGCCGGATCGGTCGCAATGGCCGGCCTTACCAAGGAAGAGGCTGTTAAGGTTGCCGGTGAGACCTACGCCAAATTGAAGGATGAGCGTTCTCTGAAAATGAGGGAAGTGAGGCAGGGGTTCAAATCCTTCGAGATCAAGGCTGCCGGGAAGACGATGAAGTGTGTTGGAAAGCTTTATGGCGCGGCCAAGGAAGGCGAGCGCTCCCTTTTCATCTCAATGCACGGTGGCGGAGGGGCTCCGGCCAAAGTGAACGATCAGCAGTGGAACAATCAAATTCAACTGTATGTCCCAAAAGAGGGGTGGTATGTTGCTCCACGCGCTCCGACCAATACCTGGAACCTTTGGCATGAGGGGCATATTGATCACCTTTTTTCGAAACTCATTGAGGACATGGTGGCAAAGCACGGAGTTGATCCGAACAAGGTTTACCTCATGGGATATTC
>CALFSW010000306.1 GCA_937916505.1 uncultured Verrucomicrobiales bacterium
TGGAAAAACCCCCTAGCCATGGGCTTTCAAGCCCTAGCGAAACAAACGCCCTGATTGCACCGACCGCATTAATCTTCAAGGGTTGACAAATTCTCAAAGTCAGGCAATTGGACGTCTCGTGTTTCAAAACATTCAAAAGAATTTTCTCCGACGAGCAGCCCTATGGCTCTGCTTGGCGCAGGTGAGGTGAGGTGAGGTGATTCGTATTTGAGACACTCAACCAGAAGCGCCCGACAATGCGGCGCTTTTCTGGCAGGATTCCCCATCCCCCCCGCTCGGAACGCTCCGCTTGGCCCAAACCACCAAGCCCAACATGAATTCCATCTCCGAGACCCGAGGCATCGTTTTGATGCTGCTCTCTATCATCTTTTTTACTGTCAACACCCTGGCGGTGCGCGCCCTTGCGCTTGCGCTCCCGGGTTGCACGGGTTGGGAAGTGACCCTGTTCAGGGGAATCGCCGGCACCATTGTCGTGGTGGCGCTTTATTCGAACCACGGCAGGTTACGGCTCAAATCTCTGATCGATCGGCCCAAGGTGATCGCACGAGGCCTCCTTGGAGCGATTGGAGTCGCCCTCTACTACATCACCGTCATCGAACTGGGCGCCGCCCGGGCCGTCGTCATCAATCTCACCTACCCCATTTTTGCTGCGATATTGGCAAAGCTGTTTCTCAAGGAATCACTCACTGCAACCAAGCTTTTTTGGATCACTTGCGGCTTTCTCGGCTTGATGATTTTTCTCGCTCCGAAGGCTGTTACCGTCGGAATGAGCACCTAC
Source organism: uncultured Verrucomicrobiales bacterium (assembly GCA_937916505.1). Taxonomy (GTDB): domain Bacteria; phylum Verrucomicrobiota; class Verrucomicrobiia; order Verrucomicrobiales; family Akkermansiaceae; genus SW10. Next base: position 779 of record CALFSW010000306.1, read on the forward strand.
GACCTTCTGGCCATCGCAGGTGCGGTCATTGCGGCCGCCGTCGTTGTTTTGATCCGAAACCTGCACCGAAGTGAACACGGCTCGACAATCTTTGCGAGCCAGGCTGTCTACTGTGTGATCCTGACAGCTCCCTTCGCAAAGGGGGCAACAGGTGAGATTCCATTACCGGGCGTCGGTCTCCTTCTCATCGCAGGACTCATCGTCGCTGCCGGACAACTCACGATGACATTTTCCTATCGTCACCTTGAGGTCTCAAAAGGAGCCTCTCTCCAACTCCTCCTGCCCATCGCCACTGGAATTGGGGCCTGGATCCTCTTCGACGAAACCTTTGGCCTCATCGAGCTCCTCGGTGCCGCTCTCACTCTCCTTGCCACGGTGATGATCAATCGCCGTGCTTCCAAAACCATCTCGAAAAAGCTAACAACCCTACCAACAAACTCATGACCACCATCGAAAAAACACAGCAATATGTTCTCAACACCTACGGGAGATTCCCCCTGACCGTCGTTCGCGGAGAGGGCACCCGGGTTTGGGACGAGGGTGATCGCGGGTATCTTGATTTTTGCTCGGGCATCGCAACCTGTTCGTTGGGTCATTGTCATCCGGCCCTGACCACCGCCATCTCAAAACAAGCAGGCACCTTGATGCACTGCTCCAATCTCTACCACATCGAACCGCAGGCCGATCTCGCCGAACTCATCGTGGAAAAAGTGGTGAAACAACCGGGTAAGATTTTCTTTTCAAACTCCGGCGCGGAAGCCAACGACGGACTCATCAAACTGGCCCGCAGATTCGGGCTCGAAAGCGGTCGCTACGAAGTGATCACCTTCAACAAATCCTTCCACGGCCGGACCATCGGCGCCATGTCCGCCACCGCGCAGCCTAAAATCCACGAAGGCTTCGATCCCCTTCTTCCCGGTTTCCGATACCTCGAGCCCAACAATCTCGATGCTGTCAAAGCCGCCCTCACTGACAAAACCGTCGCCTTCCTCCTCGAGCCCATCCAAGGCGAAGGCGGGGTTCATGCCATGACCAGGGAATTCCTCGAAGGACTCTCCACCCTCGCCGGTGAAAAAAATCTCCTCCTTCTTCTCGATGAAGTGCAGTGCGGCTTCGGCAGAAGCGGCGACCTCAATGGCTACGACACCATCGCACCCGGCCTGGTGCCCGATGCCATCTCATGGGCCAAAGGCATGGGCGGTGGTTTTCCCATCGGAGCCTTCTGGGTCGCCGAAAAACACGCCGCCCTCCTCGGCCCCGGCAGCCACGGCTCGACTTACGGCGGCAATGCCCTCGCCTGCGCCGCCTCAAAAGCCGTCATTGAAACCATCATCTCGGAAGACCTCCCCGGGAACGCCAAAGCCCGGGAAGTCCAGATCAGGGAGACCATCGCGAGGTGGAATCACCCCGCCATTACCGAGGTCCGTGGCCACGGACTCCTCATCGGCATCGGACTCAAGCTCGAAGCCCTAAAAATCCCCGAAGGAAAAATCCCTTCGATCCACCTTTGTTCAGAGCTCCTCGAAAAAGGCCTCCTTGTCCCTCCCGCCGGACCCGATACCGTCCGCCTCCTGCCGCCACTCAACGTCACGAACCAGGAAATCGATCAAGCGCTCAAGCTGGTCCGCGAGGCCCTCGACACCCACCTCGCCTGATCGATCGAGACAACCCGGGATCGAGCAAAAGCAATCGTCATCCGCACGGACTCGGGAGCCTCTTCTTTCGATGAAACCCTCACAATTTTCGAGATTAGCCATACCCAATGAAAGAAACTCCTCCTTTGACCCGTTTTTTATTGCGAAACAGTCTCAATAAGCTTTCTTACTCCCAGACAGATGCCCACTTTTGCTTCCGATCTTGAACGTGATTCCGCCCTGACCCTCAGTCAGGCCGCGATCGGTTGCGAATTCCAGATCCGCGAAGTGGAAGGCCCAGCTTGCCGCCAGCTCCGGGACATCGGTTTCTGTGAGCAAATGCGTGTCAAAAAGCTCACCAACGGACGCACCATGCTCTGCACGGTTTGTGGCACCAGGCTCGCCCTGAGCAAAGATCTTGCGGATCAAATCCGGGTTGTGCCTGCCTAGCCAGCACCCTGCCCCACTCAAATGAGCGAGTCATCCATTCAGGCGAAAATTGCCTTGGTCGGAAACCCCAACGCCGGGAAGACCACCCTATTCAATGCACTGACCGGCCAAAACCAAAAGGTGGGAAACTATGCCGGCGCCACCGTTTCCCGAAAGTCAGGCACCTTTTTCACCCCTCACGGACATCAGTTCGAACTCATTGACCTTCCCGGTGCCTACTCGCTTCAGGCAAATTCTCCCGACGAAAAAATCACCCGCGATGTCCTCGTCGGCGAGCAGGATGGTGAAGAAACCCCGGATCTCGTCCTCTGTGTTCTCGATGCCTGTCACCTCGAACGCCACCTCTACCTCCTCCTGCAGATCATCGATCTCGGCTATCCCGTTGTCGCCGCACTAAACAAAATGGACAGCGCCGAGGCCCAGGGACTCCGCATTGACCCCACCGCCTTGAGCGAAGACCTCGGCGTTCCCTTCGTCCCCATCTGCGCCACCACCGGCCGGGGCCTCACCCAGCTCAAGCACGCTCTTCGTCATCCTTTCCCAACAGCCCCCGGCCGTCTTTGGAAAGGTCCTTCCGAACTTGAGGAAGCCATCGAAAAGTCCACCAGGGTTTCCGAAGAAAAAGGGGTGCGCAATCCCGCAGCCCACGGCCTCATGAACGTCGCCGAACCCGGATCGGAGACCGAAGATTTCATCCAGAAGACCCGCTACGCATACATTCACCGCGCGATCGAAGCCGGCCTCCAACGTCCCGACGACGCCTCGCTCGAACTCACCGACCGTCTCGACGCCCACGCCCTTCACCCCATCAAAGGTTGGTTCATTTTCAGCGGACTCATGCTCGCGGTCTTCTGGTCCATTTTTAGATTCGCCGAAATCCCCATGGGCTGGGTCGAGGGAGCCTTCGAGTGGCTCGGCGGCACCGTCAGTGGTTCGATTGGTGAAGGAGATTTCCAAAGCCTCCTTGTCGATGGCGTCATCGCCGGAGTCGGAGGAGTCCTCGTCTTTCTCCCTCAAATCATCCTCCTCTTTTTCTTCATCAGCCTGCTCGAAAGCTCCGGCTACATGGCCCGCGCCGCCTACCTCATGGACGGCATCATGAACAAAGTCGGCCTTAGCGGAAAATCCTTTCTCCCCCTCCTCTCCGGCTACGCCTGCGCCATCCCCGGCGTCATGGCCACCCGCACCATTCCCAACGCCAAGGAACGCCTCGCCACCATCCTCATCCTCCCCTGGACCTCCTGCACCGCCCGCCTCCCCGTCTACGTTTTAATCATCCCTCTCATCTTCGCCGGCGCCCTCAACCAAGGCCTCGCTCTCTTCGGCATCTACGCCCTCGGCACCCTCACCGCCCTCATTGCCGCCAAGATCCTCAAACCCCGCCTCGGCAAAACCGAAGCCCCCCAATTCCTTCTCGAACTCCCCCCTTACCAAAAACCACAATGGAATCACGTCCTCCGCCAGGTTTGGGAACGCGCCTTCGCCTTCATCAAAAAAGCCGGCACCGTCATTCTCGGCCTCAGCATCATCCTCTGGTTTCTTAACACCTACCCCAAAAGCGATTCCGACGACCCCGCCGTCCAACAAGCCCACTCCTTCAACGGGCAAATCGGCCAAGCCCTCGAGCCCGTCGTGAGTCCCCTCGGCTGGGACGACCGCATGGGCACCGCCATGATGGCCAGCTTCGCCGCGCGCGAAGTCTTCCGCTCCTCCCTCGCCATCTCCTACGCCACCGACGAAGAAGACGAGGAAGGCCTCCGCGGCCAACTCAGCAAATCCACCCGCAACGACGGCTCCGCCCTTTACACCCCGCTCGTCGGCCTCTCCATCATCGTCTTCTTCATCTACGCCCTCCAATGCCTCCCCACCACCGTCGTCGTCCGTCGTGAGACCGGCTCCTGGAAATGGGCCCTCGGCCAACTTGTCGGCATGACCCTCTTCGCCTACCTCGCCGCCCTCCTCGTCTACCAAGTCGGCAAACTCCTCGGATACTCCTGACGATTATGGATTGGCAAACCCCAGCAGCATTGGCCGTCGTCGCCCTCACCCTCATCCTCTTCTTCGTGAAGCGGAAAAAGAAGTCCTGCGGCGGCGGAAGTTGCGCCTGCCCAAAGAACTCCTCCAAATAAGAAGCCCTCCACTTCTTGATGGAATAACCATTCGCTTCACAGCGTATCGCTTTCCCATGAGGATCCTGCTTCTGCTCATTTCCACCGTTTGCCTGCTCAACGCCAAAGTCTCGTGGAAGAGCGCCCTCAAACAAAAGCCTGACTGGTATTCCACCAGCGAAGCCCATGACCTCGCTGAAAAGGTCATGCTTTACCAAAGAGACAATGGCGGCTGGCCCAAAAACACCGACTTCTCGGTCAACCTCGACAAAGACGCCCTCAAAAAACTCGCCCAACAACGCGACGACCTCAAGGACACCACCATCGACAACGGAGCCACCTACACCCCTCTCAAATTCCTCACCCTCGTTTGGCTTGCCAAAGCCAACCCCACCCTCGAATCCTCAATCCACCGCGGTCTCTCTTTCCTCCTCAAAAGCCAATACCCCAACGGCGGTTGGCCCCAACGCCCCCACAACTCCGGCTACGGTCTTCACATTACCTACAACGATGGAGCCATGATCGGAGTCATGTCCTACCTCCGCGACCTCCTTGAAGAAGACCCAGCTTTCCTCAAGGACGCGGAAAAAGCCGCCATCAAAAAAACTCTCGCCAAAGGCCTCGATTGCATTCTCAAAACCCAAATCCGCGTCAACGGAAAACCCAGCGTTTGGTGTGCCCAACACCACGCCAAAACCCTTCTTCCCGCCAAAGCACGTTCCTATGAACACCCCTCCTTCAGCGGAGGAGAAAGCGCCGGCATCGTGAGATACCTCATGGAGATCAAAGATCCCTCTCCCGAAGTCCGCGCCTCCATCGAAGGAGCCGTCACCTGGTTCCGCGCCCATCAAATCACCGGCATCCGCGTCGACAAAAAAGACGGCAACCGAATCATCGTCCAAGACGTAAATGCCTCACCCCTATGGGCCCGCTTCTCCGATCTCAAAACCGGCAAGCCCATCTTCTCCGGACGCGACGGCATTATCAAATCCTCCTTCCACGAAATCGAAACCGAACGCCGCAACGGCTACGCCTGGTATGTCAGCAATCCCCGCTCCATCCTCAAAGACTATCCAAAGTGGAAAACATCACTTAAGGACTAAAAGGCGCCAAGCCCCGAGAGGCTGAGGACGACGCGGTTTTCCTCATCCGATTTCGCGCGATTCACCTCAAGGACAGCGCTCCAATCGTTAAGACCTTCTTCATCGATCAAGATCTGTTCCAGCCGGTCTCCTTCAATTCGGAGATACTTCGTACTCCTCGCCTCGGGATCCATGCGGATGATGCCGTGCTCATCAAAGTAACCCGCCATCATCCCGCGAATCTCAAGGGGCTTTCCACCCACCCGCTCCGCTGCCGCTTCGTAATTCTCGCGTGAGAGTTCCTTCACAAAGTCAAAGACCGCCCGCCGGGTCGCACGGAGGAACTCGCCCTTTTTCCGGGTGAAGGGAACCTCCTTAACCGGGACCTTTTCCACCTCGGCCAATTCCTCATCCGGATTGCGGAGTTTCTCCCACTCGTCGATGAGACTTGAATCGACCTCCCGCACCATCCCTTCCAAAAAGGACTCGGCTTCTTCCACCTCCTCGGTCTTCAAGGCCGGCGGCACTGTTTGCACGAGGACTTTATAGACTTCGGAAAGATGACGCAGCAGGACTGCCTCACTCCGCTCCAAGCCGTAGTTTTTGACATAATCTTCAAAGGACGACCATTCCTCGAACATCTCCCTCACAATGGATTTGGGACGCACTCCCGCTTCTTTGGCCCAGGGGTTATCGAGGACAAATTCGTTGTAGGTTTGATAGATGAAATCCTTCCCCGGCTTGGGATGCTCAACCTCATCGAGAGCCTCCATCCGGTCGTCATACTCCACACCGTCTTCCTTCATCTGCGCCACCAGCGCGGTCTTGATCTTATCAACCTGCTTTCGAATGACGGCGGTAGGGTCTTCCAGAATGGCCTCGATGAGCGAGAGCATGTTCACCACGTAGTCGGGCGCCTCGCGGTCCAGCTTCGGGATCGTTTCGAGAAGATAAAGCCCAAGAGCCTGGTTCATCGTAAAGTCATCCTGCAACTCGACGTTCAGCTTCACCTTCGCCGGCCCGGTGCGCTCCCCTTTTGGAATAATCGTCAGAACCTTTCCCTCAACCAATCCGCGAAAGAGGGCAAAGGCCTGTTTGCGAAGAGCCTTTTTACGAACCGGCGTCTCATGACTGGCCTCGATAATCCGCCGAAGCTCCGCACAGCCGTCCTCGTGCTCGCGCGAAAGAACATTGAGCAAGGTCCCGTGACGAATGTTGAAACTGGAAACCAGCATCTCAGGCGGTGCGCTCTGCAGTTTGGTGAAAGTCTTTTCATCCCAGTTCACGAAGCCCTTCTCAGGTGGCTTCTTTTTCTGACCCTTGCTTTTCTTCCCCTTTGCAGCCGCTTTGGCGTCGGACTTGAGGTTATCGATGACATACTCGGGAGCCTGCGCGACCACATAGCCGACGTCATCAAACCCCCGCCGTCCCGCCCGTCCACAAATTTGTCGGAAATCCCGAACTGCGAGGATCTTCGTACTTTGCCCCCCGTATTTATAAAGCTGGGTAAAGAGCACGGTGCGGATGGGGACATTCACGCCCACCCCAAGGGTATCGGTGCCACAAATGACCTTCATCAACCCTTTCTGAGCGAGTTTCTCAACCAGCACCCGGTACTTCGGAAGCAATCCCGCATGGTGAATGCCCAGACCATGACGCAGGAGCTTTTTCATCTCCTTCCCATACGGACTCTTGAAATCAGCATCCTCCAGCACCTTGGAAATGGCCGCCTTTTCCTCCTTTGAGCAAAAGTTCCGGCTCATGAGATTCTGCGCAGTGCGGGCGCAGGACAACTGGGTAAAGTGGACAAGATAGATGGGCGCTCGATCGGCCTCGACCAATTCCTCAACCTGATCCTCCAGCGCCGTCGTACTATACGAAAACTCCAAAGGCACCGGCCGATCCTCCGACTTCACCAGCGCGGTCTCTGCGCCGGTCAACGCGGTCAGCTCTTTTTGAAAAAACTCCGTCTCTCCCAGCGTGGCCGACATCAAAAGAAAGCGCGCCTGTGGCATCGTCAGCAAAGGAATCTGCCAAGCCACCCCGCGCTCGTGGTCGGAGTAGTAGTGGAACTCATCCATGATGACCTCGTCGACCCGGGCACTCGATCCCTCGCGAAGGGCCATGTTGGAAAGAATCTCCGCAGTGCAGCAAATCACCGGAGCTCCGGCATTCACCGTCGCGTCTCCCGTGATCATCCCCACGTTCTCCGGCCCAAAGGTCTCGCAAAGCGACAGAAATTTCTCGTTCGCCAACGCCTTGATGGGAACGGTGTAAAATGACCGGCGCCCCTGGCAAATCGCCCGGAAATGCAGAGCCAGCGCCACCAATGATTTACCCGACCCGGTCGGAGTATTGAGGATGACATTCTTCCCCTCATAAAGTTCCAGAATCGCCTCTTCCTGATGATCATAGGGTTCGATCCCGCTCTCGATGAGATATTCGAGGAAGACATCGAGAACTTCTGCGTTCGAGGACGCATCGCCAACTTGAGCTGGATCCAATCGGGCCACGGTCAGGACCGTGACTTTAAGTTACGAGATGTAAAGGATTGGTCACCCATTCCCTCATCGACATTCGGCCTGACGTGCCCTAATCAATGGCTCATGAAAGTAAGAGACATACTTTTGACCTTCACCCTCGCCTTGGGAACCTCCCTGGCGCAAGTGGGGACCAAAGCCGATCCCGGAAAGAAAATCCAAGCAATCATTGCTGGCCACCAAAAGACGATGAACGAGTTCATGGAAAAGGTGCGCGCGCTTCCGAGGGATAAGCAGCGCGACTTCTACCAATCAGGTTATCCCAAGCCCGACGAGGCGGTCTCCGCTCTCAGTGCCGTAATCGACGCAAACCCCAAGGACCCGGCCACTCTCGACGCCCTGGCATGGATTGCTGCCTCCACTCGTGGAAATGGGCTCGATGCAAAGGACTTCGCTAACCTCGAAAAGAACTTCCTCGATCACGAAAAAATTGGAGAGGTCGCGCTGACACTCGCCTATTCCCAAAATGCCGAAGCGCAATCCTTCCTCACAACCGTGAGCGAAAAGAGCAAATCGAAAACCGTTCGTGGCACCGCCCTCTACGCTCGTGCCGTTGGAATCGAACGAGACAAGTCCAAGGCTGGGGAATATGATGCCCTCACCAGGAAGATCATCGCCGACTATCCCGACCTTGAAGTCAGGAACCGGAAGGTTGCCGTCGCACTGAAGGCAAAAAAAGAAGCCCACGTGAAATTCGCAATTGGCAAGGAAGCACCGGAAATCATCGGCAAAGATGTTGATGGAAACGAGATGAAGCTCTCCGACTACAAGGGAAAGATCGTAGTCCTCGATTTCTGGGGCGATTGGTGAGGCCCCTGCCGCGCCATGTATCCCCACGAGCGGTCGCTCGTTGCGCGGATGAAAGACAAGCCCTTCACCATTCTCGGAGTCAACAGTGACCCCGTTGAACGATACAAGAAGGCCATCAAGGAAAACAACATCACCTGGCCCTCATTCTGGGACGGCGGAAAAACCGGAGGCCCCATCGCCACCGCATGGGCCGTCACCGGATGGCCCACGATCTACATTCTCGATGCCAAAGGCGTCATTCGATACAAAAACGCCCGTGGCGAGGCCATGGACGAAGCTGTCGATGCCCTCATGAAAGAAATGAAAGCCGAGTAGCTTTCCTTCGATGCAATCCTTTGAAATGGCGGAGCTCTCACGGACTTCGTCATTTTTCTTTCCACCGCGTGAAAGTCTTTCCAGATTAAATCACCTCCGTCCGAAACAGCCGGAACCCCCGCCTCTCGTAATTCGAAACGGCATGCGGATGATCCTCCGTGCAGGTGTGCAACCAGACCCGCTGCGTCCCCTCGATATCCCAGGCCCGTGACACCGCCATCGTCAACATCGGCCCTCCCAGGCTCTTCCCGATCATGGATGGAAGCAGCCCAAAATACACAATCTCGACATTCCCCCCTTCCTGCCGTTCAAATTCCACATACCCCGCTTCCTCGCCATTGGCATACGCCACCCAGGTCTCCAGCTCTTCCCGTTCAACCCAGCTCGCCCACTCCTCGTCAGTCCACTTCAAGCGGTCCATCCACTCCCAGTCTCCACCGACCTCGCGATAGAACCGCGCGTTCACCGATGGATCGCAGACCTTCGTGAAGTGAAATCCTCGCGGGACGTCGGTTGCTTGAAATCCCTCCCGTGAAATCATCTCAAAATGATGGACCGTTGAACTCATTATCTGAAAAAGTGGTCTAGCGGAGCCGGGTTAGGATTTTCATCATGACATCCCCGCTATGGTGGTCGAAGAGAGATTGCTCCCGCATCCATTTGGCGACCTGGAAAAGCTCCGACTCAGTCAGTTCCAGCTCCTCAAGCAATGTCAAATCATGTCCTTCACCTGCACTGACAGCATGAAAAACATGGAGGTATTTTTTCCCCGGCCTTCCCAACATCGAGACCCGCAGTTGTTCGCCGTATTCCACTTCATGAAGCGACTCCCAAAAATCATCCGGCAGTTGCTCGATCGCAAGTCGTGCCGCAGTCGTGGTATCAAGAATCATCCCGACCTCGGCAGCTGCTGCTTGAACCGTCATGGGCAGGGGGAAAGCGTCTTCAAAGGCTTCGCCTCCAAGTGCCACCACCTCGATCCGCCCCGCTGCTTCCCACACAACCAGATGTGCCGCTTCTTCCAGTCCTTCAGCCAGACGTTCTAATTCAGGAATCTTCATTTAGGATGGGAAAAATAAATCACGCACCGCCCCACGTTTCAATGCCAGTTCACGCCACTCGTTCACAAGGCGGCTCTCTTGAATCACGCCGCATCCGCTCGGTAGAAAGAACTGATCCCCCCTCCATGCGACCTGCCGAATTGCCACCAGAGCTTCAAAGTCACCATCGCGCAACAACCCAAATGGCGCGCCAAACTCCACCGGACATCCAAGTCGCTCCCGCCACTCTGTCAGCATCCCCATCGTTTCGTCGGTGCGGGGAAGAGGCCCGAGAGCAGGAGTCGGGTGAAGCCGTTCGATCAAAGTCTTGGTTTCCTCGTACTGGTAAAGCTCCACCTTAATGAGAGTCTGAAAGTGGATTAGCTTGCCGAGATCCAGGATCTCTCTTTCGTGACGAATCACCATACCCAGATCCGAAAGTTTGGCGATGAGTGTCTGCGCCACGAATTCGTGTTCCCGGATCTCCTTCTCATCGATTGCGAAGAGCATTCGTTCGTCATTCCGGGCCGTCCCGGCAAGGGCCATTGTGTAGATCCGGCCGTCAAAGTAACGGAAGAGAACCTCGGGAGTAGCCCCCAAAAAGCCCCCTTCTTCTCCAATCCAACCATAAGGTCTGAGGGATTTTGGAAGATTCAAAAGAGACGCAAGGAGATCCTCCGGAGTGCAGCTTCCCTCTCCTTTCGCCGTCACCACTGGAACAGATTTCTCAATAATCCCCCGTCCAATCGCTCCCGACACTTCGCGGAAAACCTCGGCAAATCCCGCCGGATCCGGCTCTGCCCAATCAATGTCAATTGGACCCCGGGCAGGAGGCTTTTCCAGCACTTCAATCCGATCTGGAATCAACCACGGTTTTGCTTCGCTCAGCGAAAAATCGTTCTTATAAAAGGCCACTCCGGCATGAGGCCGATCAGCATGTGCAGTGAAAGGCCCGTATCCAACGATCACCTCGCCGGTCCGGGTTCCAAAAACCGCTCTTTCCATGATGCGGCTACTCTACCACACCATTCTTGATGAGCTCGGCGAAACTTGAAGCTTCGAGGCTTGCTCCTCCAACAAGGGCACCATCGATGTCCTTTTGTCCAAGGAGCTCGGCGGCGTTGTCCGCTTTAACCGAACCTCCGTATTGAATGCGGATCTTCTCCGAGACCGAAACTCCGTAGAGGTCGGTGAGAACCGAACGAACAAATTCATGGGCATCCTGCGCCTGCTTGGGAGAGGCCGTGACGCCGGTCCCGATGGCCCAAACGGGCTCGTAAGCGACAACCGTATCGAGAGCTTGCTTCTCGGTCACGTTCTTCAATCCCCCGGTGATTTGAGTGCGTAAAACATCTTCCAGCTTTCCGTCTTCACGCTCTTGCAGGGTTTCACCGATGCAGAAAATGGGCTTCAGCTCAACCTCATGAGCCTTAAGAATCTTGGCATTGATCATCTCATCGGACTCACCGTAGATCGCGCGACGCTCCGAGTGTCCGAGGATGACGTAATTCACGAAAATTTCCTTCAACATGAAGGCACTCACTTCACCGGTGTAGGCTCCGTTGTCTTTCTCGCTCATGTTCTGAGCGGAGACACGAACCTTGGAATGAGCAAGCAACTCGGTTGCCTTGGGAAGGGAAACAAAAGGCGGCGCGAGCACGATATCCACTCCCTTGGGGAGATCAGCGAGTTTGTTCTCGAAGCTCTTGATAAAGTCCTCGGTGTCGGACGGTCCTTTGTTGAGCTTCCAGTTTGCGGCAATGATGGGCTTCCTCATGTCGGTGGCGGCGTAACCCAACCGCGCGAAATGCGCAAGTCTGTTCGTTCAGGATAAAATGAACCCTATTCCCCCTGTTTCGCAAGCTCGTCCAAAGCCTCATCGAACGTTGACCATTTGAATTGATAGCCTGCCTCCAGGAGTCGTCTTGGCAGGACCCAACGACTCTTCAACACCAGTTCGGTCTCCGAGCGCATCAAAAAGGTCCCAACTTCCAGCATCCACCGGGTCGCGGGCAAGCCGAACCCTCTTCCTGCAATCCTTCGAAACCCGGCCATGCAGCCGGCATTATCGGTCGGGTTCGGTGCTGAAAGGTTGTAAAACTCCTGCAATTCCTCCCTCCCAATCATCCACTCAATCGCGCCACAAAAATCATCAACATGAATCCAGCTCATCTTTTGGCGCCCACTTCCCATGCGCCCTCCCAGACCGAACTTTGCGATCCTACCCAGGTAGTCAAAAACCGATCCCGGTTCGTTTGCCAAAACTATCGCCGATCTCAAGGCCACCTTTCTGACCTCTTCGGGAACTTCACTTTCGCGGAGTGCCTTCTCCCAGGCCCTGGCAACCTCGACGGAAAACCCTGTTCCCAATTCCCCCTCGTCTTCGTCCATCCCAAAAAACGGATTTGGCCTCCGGAGTCACTCCCTCATTTCGGCTCAGGCCAACCACCTCCCACCCTTTTCGATGAAACCAACGACAAAGGTATTTCCCAAGGAAGCCATTCGCTCCCGCAATGATCACTTTTTTCATGTCAGAAAGTCAAAGATTTGGAGGCATCTCTCGATCACCCCGGATTGAAATTCAGGAGGAAAGAGGAAGCCCAGCGGCACACCGACAGCCAACAAGGCGGGAACCCTGCCCAAGGGCCTCTCCAACTTCCCCTCAAGCAAAACCAAAAGGCCATGAACCGTAAAGAATGCCGTTGGCAGACCATGTCCGGAGTTCACCGGCAGCGTAATCGCCACTTCGTGCAATAATCCGGAGATCAAAAAGACTCCAAAAACCCCGGCCTTGCGCCCAAAAATTCCTTCAATCGGTCGGCCGACCACTCTCTGCATCATCTGGGAATAACCGACATTCCAACGACGGCTCCAAAAGTCCGCCACTCCCCTTGCCTTTAGCGGATTCGGGAAAAGAGTTCGCACCGGAAAGCCCGCTTTCCTCAGTCCGCCCTTCAAAACCCGCAGGGCTCCGAAATGAAATCCGACACTCATGGGAATGAACATCACCAGAATTTGACGCCATTCCATCACCCAGACCACCCACGCTCCCAAGGTCCCCAGAGCCATCAATCCCACTCCCCACAGAACATCTTCCCGCCAACTCAAACCATCACGGCGTTTCTCAAAGGTCCCCGGATCCATGCCAAACCAAGCGAGTGAAAAAACAAGATAGCGCCCCCAGCTCAGGTGCCCACCCCACGCCACGTAGACCAACCCCTTCATCCCGGCCAGCAGTGCCGCACAAATCCCCACCATACGGGCAATTGGATCAGCTGCGCTGAGCGTAAAGTGAGCTCCGGTTACGAGACCCAACACGACAACCCAACCAATGTAGTTGGGCCAGCGAAGCCTTCCCGCAATCAGCCCGAGGGCGATCAAAAGAAAAACCCAGATCATCGCGCCCCTCCAAGATTCCACCAAAGAATGATTGCAAAGAAAATCATGAGGTAAAGGAAGAGAAGGGTCAGCAGAAGCTTGGCAATACGATTGCCTCCCGTGTCTTCAACTTCGTCGAAATCAAAACCAAAAAACTGAAGATAGACCCGCACCGACCACCAAAAGCAGATGAATCCCGCCATCGCCGCCGCCGATGAACTCCCGCCCAGAAACCACTCGCGAAAGCCCAGCGCGAGAACGGCGAAGAAGCAATTGCTGGCCCAGACGTAGAATGAGTAGGTCCACCAAAGCTCCTTGATGAGAGGACTGAGGTCTTTGAGCTTCTCCTTCCAGCCAAGCACCTTGGGAATCCAGAGACTGGCAATCACGAGAGCGGTCAGACCGAAGCCCGCGAAGAGAAGGCCGTAGTTCAGAAGTTCTTTCATGGAGTTGAAGAGGTGGCGGTCGCAAAAATTGCGGCCAGGGTGAAAAACACGAGGAGAAAAAAGAGATCCCAAAAGCGTTCCTTACGTCGTTCCGTTTTATCATAGTAGGTGAGCTGGACGACAACCCGGCTCCCCCAGAAGACGGTAAAAAATCCGCTCACAACCTGCCCCATTCCCTCCGCAAGGAGCAGCTGCGGCCACCCCAAACAAAGTACGGCAAGGGCCGTAATAAGAAGGACAATATAGCCGCAATGGACGTAGAAAATCTGCCGCACCAGATTCCCCGACCCAGCGAGATTACGGGCATATCCCAATCGCGGTGCCGCCACGAAGTTTGCCACAATCAAGCCAAGGCACATCAGGCCCGCGAGGCGAAGAAGTATGAGTGTTGTTTCCATGTTCATTTGAAATTCTTTTTGCGACTGGTGATTGCGGCGGCAGCAGTGACGAGTCCGTAAATCCCGCCTAAAACACATGCTCCAAATAAGTCACCCGGCGTAAAAACTTCCTGGCTTTTCATGGCTTTCTCTACATTTCAAACAACCTCGTCAAACGCCGGGGTCTGTTCTTGTGTTCATTGTTCTTTCTTCGAAAAAACTTTTTTATCCATTCGATCATCGCTCTGGTCTTCTACTGGTTTAATGGTAGTGGAATTGTCCTCACTCCCTTGCTACGGACGCGGCTAAAGAGGCAGAGATTGTTGCTGTTTCGTTCATGGTATTTTTTAAGGGGGATCGGCAGCTTCATTCTTTCTGGTTGTTTTGTGTTTTCAGTATTTTCTGAAAGTTTGTTCCGTGCGTTTTGCGAGGGATTTTCAATTTCAAGCAGCCAGCCCTATCCGAAGAACTTCATCGCCAGTTTGATCGCCTTGCCGTGCTGCATGGAGGCGACCCGGTCTCCCATCTTGGACGCGAAGCTGACAAAGTCTTCGAGTTGTCCCATCTGCTCGTGGAAGGCCTTGCCTTCGACCGATTTCATCTCCTCGGTCGCAGATTTACAGCTGCGCAGCGTTTCGAGAGCCGGATCGATTTCGCGACGCTTCCGCTCGCGGGCGACGCGGCGGAAAATTTCCCAGACATCTTTCTCCGCTCCGAAAAATTCCTTCCGCTCACCCTTCTTGGTCACAATGCGAATGAGCCCCCACCCGACGAGATCCTTAAGGTTGGTGTGGGCATTCCCCCGGCTAATCTCGAGAGCCTCCATCACCTCATCGGTGCTCATGACATTCGGAGAGGTCATCAGGAGGGCATGAATTTGCGCCATGGTTCGATTGATGCCCCACTGGGCTCCCATGATCCCCCACTGGGTCACGAATTCCTCACGGGTTTCTTCGAGTTTGACACGCTCTTCGCTCATCTGCTTTCAGTAATTACTGAAAGTTCATTTATTCGTCAAGACTTTGAAACAAAAAAAGACGGATCTGGTATCCCCCTTACCCAGAACAAAGAAGTAGAAGAACCAAAAGCGTACCGGTTTTACCCGGGCGGCCGTACCGGATTTAGTCCGGCGTTTACACCCGGTCGGTGACTCCCGAACTCGACAACACTCTCTTCAACTTGGAGATGATGCCGCTCACCCTCAACCAGAGGAAGGTCGCAAAGGTAACAGCCCGGCAACTCGATCTCGCGAAGCGGTGGCACAAAGCCGGACTTCTCAGCGATGAAGAATTGAGAGCAGTGATCAGGACCGGAGCGGAAAAACGATGAGTTCAGAGATCCGCTACGAGGTGACGGTTTGATTGGGGCAAGTCTCCAGTCCCTTCCTAATGGCCGGTGATGTGGGGGGCGGTAGTTAAAACCTCCCGCCTACCCGATTCTGCCTTCATTCTAGTG
>CALFSW010000307.1 GCA_937916505.1 uncultured Verrucomicrobiales bacterium
GGAAGGGAAGTACGTGAAGCGGCAGGGAAATCAAGGTTTACTATTGTCGGAATGTTCGGCTATGATCTCGAATTTGACGCTTGTGATCGGAAAGCTCGCATATTTGTCCACGTATGTTAAATTCTAAGCGGCAAGACCACTTCTCCCTATGCGACTGCTTATCCTTATTTTTTCCATCCTTCCGATTCTGGCAATTGGGCAGACCGACGCTCCAAAAAAGGGCGATGATGGCCTTCGAATTCAAATCTTTCTTGATCAGAAGTGTTTTGGCCCCGGTTTCCTTGACGGAAAACCCGGGAATTTCACACTCCGTGCCGTGTATTCCTACAATCGCTTTAAGGGGCGTTCTCCTGGAGCCTGGGATGCTCTTTTGAAAGAAGCCGAGGCCGGGGTGGAAACCTTGTATGCCACCGCTATCGTCCCATCCCTGGCCAAGGAATTCATTAATCCCAAACTCCCCCGGAAGTATGAAGATGTCGGTGGTATCAAGCTGATGGCCTATCGCAGCTATCTCGAGTTCATGGCCGAGCGGTATCATACCTCGGAGTCTTTTCTCCTCGAGCTAAACGGGAATAAGAAGGCCTACGGCCTTAAACCAGGTTCCCCGCTCAAGGTCCCGAACATCGAGCCATTCCGTATTGAATCGCTCAAGGCCGGGCGGATGCATAAGAGCGATGAGAAGCTGAGTCAGCACAATGTCGTCATTGATACCCGGAACAAGCAGCTGTTTGTTTACGATCCCAGTCAGGCCACGATTGCGATCCCGGGAACGGCAATGGTGGTTTCGGACGACAAACAAGAGCCCCTTGGCAAAATGATCGCGATGTTCCCAACAACGCCCGGTCGGGAAAAATTTATCCACCGGGGAACCTGGAAAGTGGTCAATTGTGTGGAATTTCCAGTTTGGCGTTATGACAAACAGCTGCTCAAAACCGGGAAGAGAGGCAATCAGGCGATTCAAGTGGCCCACGGCCCAAACAACCCGGTGGGAGTGATGTGGTGCGGACTTTCAAAATCCGGGATTGGGATTCACGGGACATCCAGTCCCAGGACGATTGGACGATCGCAGAGCGCGGGATGCTACCGGCTCTCCAATTGGGATGCGGCCCGTTTTCCCCAGTATGTGCGTCCCGGAACAAGAGTGATCGTCCGATGAGTCTGCCAAAGATTATGGCCATCCGCATGAGCGTCTATTGCGTTCTTGTGGGATATCTGGTTTGTGATTTTTTTGTCTTCAAGGGCCCCGTTTACAAGTCTCTGAATGCCTCTCCCCGTGACGAAAAAACGGTGATTGCAGAAGCAAAGGCATCGGGTGTTGTTGCGCGGGTTTACTATCGGCCGATATATCGTGCCCAGGTGGAAGAGTCGATGAAGGAATACCTCTGGCGCAGGGGGCGCACGCCGGAGGATACCGGTGCTCCGGAAAGAAAATTGTTGAGGGAGTTGATGGTCAATCAACTCATTGACGAGGAACTGATCAAGTTGCAGATCAAGGTTTCGATGTCCGAGGAAGTTGCCGTGTCCGATGATAAGGTCGGGCGGGCGGTGGAGGTTGAGAAGGGAAGGTATCCGGATTCCAAAGTTTACGATGAGCTTGCCCGTCGGGCCGGTTGGTCGGGAGAAAAGGAGCGTGAGATGAGATTGGCGGCCCGAATCCAACGGGAGGAATACCTCGAACGAATGTTGTCGGTCGAGGTGACCGACGAGGAAGCAAAAGCTTGCTTTGAGGAAAATGCCAAGGCCTTCTCTGGTGGATTTGAAGAATCACGGGAAGGCATCAAGGGCGCGCTTGCCCTGGAAAAGCGGGATGAGGCATGGAAAAAATTTCGCTATGAAAAGCTACGACACCGGGCCGAGGGGAAAATCGACCTGTTCGATGATGTTCTTTTCGCGGAAGAAGGAGAGTGAGTTAGCGGTCCTGGTTGGTGGACCAAAGATTCCGCAATCGCTGGTGGAGGTTTTGGGGGACGGAAGCGTCAAATTCCAATATGATGAGGCCGTGTTTATTCACCCCGGAAATGCCGGCTTTCCTGAGGCCGGCTTCTTTGAGAAGAGAGTGGCACTCCCTCAGAAAGCCCCGGGGTGGGGTTCCTTTGATCAGTGGAGGTTCTCCTTCGACGTAGCGAATCACCCACTCCGCTATCCTGAAAAAATCCCTGAGCCTCTTGCGCATGGTGGTTTCTAAAGTTTAATCTCAAATCCAAGGGTCTTGGAAAGAAAGGAGTATTTATCAACGATGGCTTCGATTCGTTTGGAAGTGGGGGTTCCGGCGCCATGGCCGGCCTTGCTTTCAATTCGAATTAATGAAGGGGCTGTTCCTTTTTGCGCGGCCTGCAGGGCTGCCGCGAATTTGAAGGAATGGGAGGGCACGACCCGGTCGTCGTGGTCGGAAGTGATGACCATGGTTGCGGGGTAATTCGTGGGCTTTAAGTTGTGGTAAGGCGAGTAGCGGAGAAGGTTTTTGAAGTCGCTTGCGTCGTCAGGTTTTCCGTATTCCGCCTGCCAGGCCCAGCCGATGGTGAATTTGTGAAAGCGAAGCATGTCCATGACGCCTACGGCCGGGAGGCAGGCTCCGTAAAGTTCCGGGCGTTGGACCATACAAGCTCCAACTAGAAGGCCTCCATTGGAACCTCCGGCGATGGCGAGCTTGGATGAGGAAGTGTAATTTTTGGCGATGAGATGTTCGGCGCAGGCAATGAAGTCGTCGAAGACGTTTTGCTTTTTGAGTTTCATGCCGGCTTCATGCCAATCTTCACCGTATTCGCCGCCGCCCCGGAGGTTGGCCATGACGTAGACTCCGCCCATATCGAGCCAGGCGATGGTGGCCGGAGAGTAGGATGGACGAAGGGAGATATTAAAACCGCCATAGGCGTAGAGGAGGGTGGGATTATTACCGTCGAGTTTCAGTCCCTTTTTGTGGACCACAAACATGGGGACTTTTGTTCCGTCTTTGGAGGTCGCAAAAATTTGTTTGGATTGATAGTTCTTGGGTCGGAATTGCGTTTTCGGGGATTTGAAAAGAACAGGGGTGTTACTCTTCACGTCATATCGGTAGACGGCGCCCGGGGTGGTGAATGAGGTGAAGTAGAAGAAGGTTTCATTTTGTCCCGATTTCCCTCCGAATCCGGAGGCTGTGCCCAACCCGGGCAGCTTGACGGGGGGGAGTTGGGTGCCATCGAGACCAAATCTTCGGATTTCAGTTCGGGCGTCCTTGAGGTAGTTGGCGATCAAAATACCACCGATGTGGGAGACGGAGCGGAGGGTTTCGGGGGACTCGGGAATGATGGTTTTCCAGTTGCTTGGCTCCGGTTTATTCAGTTCGATGGAGATGACTTTTTGTTTGGGTGCACCAAGGTCGGTGCGGATCAGAAAGGTCGAACCAAGGCTGCTGACAAAGTCATACGAAGCATCGAAATTGGGGAGGAGTTCGACGACCTCCGAGTCCGGCTTGCTGAGGTCTTTATAGAAGAGACCGTTTTTGGTATCGGTTCCCCGGGAGACCTGGATCAGGAGGTAATTGCCGTCCTCACTCACCCAGGCGTAGAGTCCCTGCTTGGGGTGCTCGGGGCGCTCATAGACCAGTCGATCCTGGTCCTGCGAAGTTCCCAGAGTGTGATGGTAGATTTTTTTATGGATGTTTTGGGCCGTCATTTTTTGACCCTTCTTCGGAGTCGGGAATCGGCCGTAGTAAAACCCTTTGCCATCTTTCGACCAGGAAGCGCCGGAGAACTTGGACCATAGGAGGTGGTCGGGAAGATCGTTGCCGGTCTCAATTTCCCGGACCTTCCATTCAATCCAATCAGAGCCGGATGCCGAGGTGGAGTAGGCGATCTGCTTCCCATCGGGGGAAACTTCATAGTCGCTCAAGGCCACGGTGCCGTCGGCAGAGAACGTGTTGGGATCCAGAAGAACAGTTGGCTTTGATTCGAGTGAAGTTGTTGAGTAAAGAACCGACTGGTTTTGGAGACCGTCATTCTTGGTGAAAAAGTAGCGACCGCCTTCAAGGAAGGGGACGCCGAAGCGTTCCACGTTCCAAAGCTTGGTCAGGTGTTTTTCGAGAGGGCCGCGTCCCGGGATTTTTGTAAGGTAGCTTTCGGTGACCGTGTTCTGCGCCTTGACCCACTTCGAGGTGTCTTCCGAGTTAAGATCTTCAAGCCAGCGATAGGGATCAGGGACGTGAATCCCATGCAGAAGATCAATGGTATCCCCCGGTTTGGAATCGGGGTATTGGATCTTGGGTTCTTTCGCGGTGAGGGTGGCCAGGGTCATGGCGAGAAAAACGGTCGATCTCATACCGCAAATCTAGAGAGTTCAAAGTGCGATGCAAGAAGGCGGTCCGTATCTTTCTTTCGAGGTTTACGGGCGAAAGCTCGACATTTACGAGCATGGACCTAACAAGTTCAGCTATGAAAAAGGTCTTTCCTCTAATTTCCGAACGGCACCAGCCTGCCCGGGTGGTCGAGCAAGTGAAGAGCGATATTCGAAAATACCTGAAACGTGAGCGCAAAAAGAAGTTCGCCGAGGAATTTGATTACTGGGACTTCGATTGTCGGACAGGGAAGTCAGCTGCCGAAGCAGCTCCCTGCCATGAGAAGGAAATCGGAAAGGCTCTCGATGAGGGGCTCGCCGGGAATTGGACGGAGATCTATATTGAGATTCTCTCCAAACCCGCAAAACGCGCAAAAAAGGAGTGAGTTCCTACCAGCCGGACGTTGCTCCATAGCGCGCCGGGTCGAGTTCTCGTCTCCAGATGTTGAATTCAAGGCGCGAGAAGGCGTTGATATCAAATTCTGCATCACCATAGACTTGGGAATATCCTTTGATCGTTTTGTCGTCGAGTGACTTCAATTTGATCGTGATGTAGCCCCCTTCGTGAAACCACGCGCGGACATCGCCTGCTTCCATCCGGACTTCGTCGGTTTCCGTGGCAAGACCGACGCTTCTCATGCGTTTGACCGGAACTCTCACATCACCAAAAGAGGTGCTGAGAAAGACCATGTCTTTTTCGATTTTCAGGACGTTTCCGATGACGATATCGCCGTTTGCGAGATGGATTTTCTGACCTTTGGGCTTGTCTTCATCATCGGCTTGATTGTCGGATGATTTTTCGTCCGGCTCTGCGGCAGCCGGTGGCAGGGTTCCGTCCCATTGGGAGACCGAGATGTTCGAGAACTTGATGGGGTTTCCATTTTGTTGAGGAACAAAGTGAAGCCAATTCCCTTTAAAGATGGTGTCATCCACCCCATCCCAGGTTCCAATCTGTGTTTGATCGATGTAGACGGCGCTGGTGCCTTCCTTACCCCGGTCCAAATAAATCGTGAATTTTGCCATTTCGGCTTCACGGATATTCCTGATCTGCTCCCCGATGACGTCGTTATTGCGGGCGTTGGGGGCATTACGGAAGAGACTCAGGTAGGTCCGCTGAATGTTCAGGGCGTATCCGGTGCCCGGATAATCCTGCTTTTCGTCGTTTGAGAAGAAGAGGATGCGGAAGGAGGGCGAGCTTTTCCATTCGGCGGTGAAGGAAATTTTAGCTCGATCCGGAATATCGATTTGCCGGGCGATGCCGGTCCGGCCCTTTGAGATCATGGATCGATTTTTGAAGGTCCAGTTCTTTTCGATATCACCATCGGAGGAAACCCATCCATCGGGGCCATTGGGTCCATTGTAAAAGCTGGGTGATTGGCTGAAGATATCGAGTGAGCGAACCATGGAGCGGCGAAGTGTCAGTTTGCCGGCATACCACGTATCAAGTGTGATGGTCTTGTCATCAAGATGGATGAGTCGTCCTCGAATGCTATCGAGATGGGAATCACGGTGGTGATTCGAGATGGTGGCGAGGGCGTAGTGGTCCGATTCCAATGGTTTTGGATCTCCATTCAGAGTCATTTCCAATAGTTTGCTGGTCTTGAGGGTGGTCTCTCCTTGCAGGGAAGGGGAGTTGAAGGTGAGCAGTTGATCCTTTCCATCAACGGCTTTGGGAGTGCCGGAGATCCGGGTTTTGTCGGTAAAGGTCAGGGTGGAAGGATCCTTCTCGGCAAAGCTGCCGTGGGTTCCAACGAGGAGGATGGCGGTAAAAAGGGGAAGCGCTTTCACAATGAATCGGATAGGGGTGCCTTGATGGTTACTTGCTTTTGCTGATCGAACTCATGATGCGGCGGTCGATTTCCAGTTGACCGAGCCAAGGATGGCTGGCGATGAGTTTTTCTTTGCCAAGTTGAATTCCTGAAAGGGTCAAGCCCCCGCCGGTTCTCAGGTCGAGTTGGTATTGGCCTTTCGAAGGAGGATGATCCTGACCTTTCGCAAAATACATGACGGCACAGTCTTCCTGCGGAATGGCAATAGGAGCGGGGCTGAGAGCCGTTTTGATCGTGAAGGGTTTCTCCGGTTTTTCGGGATCGAAGGAGAGGATTTCCCCACTAAAACGATCTCCGTCACCGACCGAGAGAGTGTCTGTGTTATCAGCGGCACGGGGTTCGAGCTGCAGGCGTTGGGTGGTGGTGTCCCATTCCTGGATATGCAGATCCCTGATCCTGGTATCGCTGCCTTCCAATCTCATGTCTTCAAAAAGAAGGCAGGATCCGGTTGGCGGTTCGAAAGGGTCAATGCCCTGTTCGAGCTTACGACCATCCAAGTAGAGTTGCAGACTCCCCGACTTACGATTGACTCGAAGTTCGACCTGAACTTGCTTGGATGGAAGGTCCCGGAGTTTGGCGGTGTGAGTGATGAGGGTCTTGTAAACGTCCTTGGATCCCGGGGTTTTTGGCGCCATGACACGCTGAACCTGAATTTCGGACGTATTGACATAAATCAGGTATCCATTGCCGGTGGTTTTGTCGTTTGGAGATTCCTCGTCCGTGCAGAGGTGAATCTTCATATTGGGGCCGTTTGTCCAAGCGACTGTCGTGCTGAAGATGAAGTTTTCCGGAATTGGGAGTTTTTTTCCGATGAATCCGTCGCCGGATGATCGCAACACTCCATTGGTGAATTTCCACTTATTTTCGTTCGACTGTGTCCAGCTATCGATTCCCTTGGGCCCCCGGTAAAGGGTAGGCTGCGGGGTAACACCGAATAAAACTGATTCGATTTGAGCGCGGGGAATCTCCAGCGCTCCGGCAAACCAGGTTTGGAAGGTGAGGTGGGTTTCGCTGAGAGCGATGACTTCGCCAGGGAAGCTGTCTCCATTTTTGAGGCTGAGCTCCTGCGGGTTTTTTTCGAGTTCGCCGGTATCGGCGTCTGCAAAGTTCAGATGGAGGAGGTCCTTGTTCAAGACCTGCAACGGAGTGTCGCTATGGGGCGTCGAAACCTCGATGAGTCCGTCTTTCAGGGCGATGACTTTGCCAAAAAAGAGGTCTTTGTTTTTAAGAGTGATCCGGTCGTTTGCAACGGCACCAAGGCCGGTGGCGAAGAGGAGGGAGCTTGAGATGAAAAGGCGAAGCATTGGGAGAAGGAAATGGATTTAAAAGTCGTCGAACCAACTTGAGATATCGGGTGAAGTTTCGACGAAACGGAGGATGTGTGCCGATTTTAGGTCGACTGAAATTTTTCCGAGGAAGGGGGATGTTCCCTCCAGGGTTGTGGTGGTTGCTGACGTGGGATTAATTTTAATTTTCCCGTAGGGCTTGTAGAGAATCGTAATGGGGTCGTTCTCCCATGAATACTTTCCGTTGGTCTCAATATCTTCGAGGTCGGTTTGTGATGCTTTTTTTAAAATGACTTTGGAAAGGTCGCTGGCAGGGATTTGGACTTCGGAATAGTCTGTCTTGAGATGGGCAATTCCGTTGGTGATACCGGTCAGCTCCCCCGAAAATCGATCGGTGCCGTTTGTGAGCAGGACCACGTCACGGTCGGGGTGGTTCATGCTTTGGGCACTGTCGGTCATACCATTCCAACTTGTGATGGCGACTTCGGAGATCTTAATTTTTGAACTGGTGGTATTGTTGGCAATACCAAATCCGTTTCCTTTTCCGATGTATCCGGCCAGATCATTCCACTGGGCCGCATAGGCACCATCCACAAATAACATCACAACGGCTTTTTTACGGTCGTAGCGAATCTCAATCTCAGCGTCACCCGATTCTGAAAGTGACATGCTACTGCGGGCTGTGCTGAGTCGTTGGGTGCGGGCCACTCCGGTTTCGCTATAGTCATTTCGAGAGAGGCTTGGGTAGCTCGAATAAATTGTCATGGTGTAGCCTGTGCCGTAAATGTCGGCGTGGTTGCGGTTCGTGGGGTTGATCCAGCGAATATTCTGAAAACCTTCTCCCTGACGAAGGTCGAGAAGCCGTTCTTGTTTGAGAGGCGCGGGCTCTTCTTCTTCTTCTTCTTCTTTTGGTTTTTCGTCGTCCTTCTCTTTTTCTTCCGGATCGGGTTTTTCTTCCTTATTTTCGTCATCTTCAACTTCTTCTTTTTCATCGTCCTCTTTCTCTTCCTTTTTTTCAGGAGTGAGGACACGGACGAAGTCGGAGTGAAGAGCGAGAGTGATATTGAGACGGCCTTTCCAGGATGCTTTGAAGCGGATGCGTCCGACGTCCGGCATCTTGGCATCGGGTATGATTAGTGGCCGGGTATCAAGGCTATAGAAAGCGGCGCCGGAATGAATCCAGGGAGAAGAGACTTCCTCTTTGATCTCCTGCTTTTTCGTGTCGGCTTTCTTTTTTTCTTCGGCTTCTTTTTCCAGCTGGGTCTCGGTTTTTTTGTAATCGAGGGTCATCCAACCAGCGCTGGTGTAGGGGCCGGTGTAGATCAGTTCTCCATCAAAGGGGTTTGGTGAGATCGATTTGAGGAGGGCCCTGGGAATGGCGAGGTCACCTGCGACGGGGCTTTTGAGGGAAAGCGTTTGGTCATCCAGGGAAATGATTTCGCCGGGGATCCGATCTCCGCTGACGAGAGTGACGAATGAGGTTTTGTCATCCAGTCCAATTCCAAGGCCACCCTTTAGAACGAGTTGGCGGACTCCGGGGATCCCAAACTTGATGGGGCGTTTAATGTCGGTTCTCTCCCAGAGGAGTCCTTCATTGATCCCCCCGAAGGTCCCGTGCATTAAGTCCCCGTTTTCAAAAAGGAGGATGTCGTTTCCGGCGGGGTCGGGTTCGGGGAGCTGATGTCCGCTGATTTCATTGTTTTGCCTGGAAAGCTCATGATCGACAATGATTCCACCTTTACGGAGGAGAATCTCTGAAAAGGCCAGAGTCGGAATCGTAGCAATGATGAACGGAGTGATCCGGCGGAGCTTCATTTTTCGTAAATGGGGAGAAAGCGATAATTAAGGGCGAGAGAAAGGAGTGCTCCGGCGGTGTTGAAAGATTCCCCCCGGCTGCCGGGGAAGGAGCCATTGGCACGTTGAATGGTTGCAAGGTATCGCGTGTTTTTGGCATTCCATTCGTTCCAAACTTCTTCGTCCGAATGGAAGAGTGCCTGCGCCATATAATACTCGAAGTAGTAGGCGTAGTGGCGTTCGCGGTAATTGAGATTCTTGGCGAGATACTTGGCGCTGGCTTGATACGGTTTTGTTTTATGCTGCTTGGCGAGTGATTCGGTGAGAACACCAATTGCAGTGAGGGTGGGGCGATCGCCCATGGCTGATTGGTAACCATAACCACCGTCGCTGCCGCGGCATTTGCGCATGTATTTCATGCCCTTTTCCAGCGCGGAATCGGGAACCGGGATGCCGGCATTGCGGGCGGCGTAAAGAGCGACGATCTGGCAGCCTGCGATGGAGGTATCGGAGGTGGAAGCATCAGGGCTGTAACGCCAGCCGCCTTTGGGGTTTCTTTTCTGTGCACTGAGAATAAGATCCACCGCTTTTTTTAGAGCCGGTGCGATTCGCTTGTCGCGATACATTCCGTAACATTCGGCGAGGGCAAGGGTGGCGAAACCGTGGCTATACATTGAAGTTCCGATGTAGCCATTGTTGTCTTGTTGTTTTCCAAGAATGAAGTCGATGCCGTTCTTGATGTTCTTGGCATAGGGTCCGTGATTGGGGTCTTCTCCGTGGGCGAGAAAAGACATGACGGCGAGCCCGACTACTCCGGGTTCTTCCCCAACGCCATCGGGCCACGAGCCGTCCTCCTTCTGAGTGGCTGCCAGAGAGCGCAAGCCACGGGTGTAAATGTTTTCCACGGCCGCCGGGATGGGGTCTTCCTCGCGGCGAAGCGGATTTTGTCCCAAGGCGGGAAGGGCCATGGACAGGGCTAGGATAGGGATCAAAAAACGCATGGTGTGGCGGGGTGGTGAAAAGGGAGCCTGTCGTTCAGGGGCATGAGACCGTGAACGACAGGCTCCAGACTTGAGTGTTATTTTTTCCCGGCTGTTTTGTTATAGCCATCGAGGGCTTTTTGGAACTCAGCGGGAAGCTTCGTTCCTGATTTGCCAGCAGAGCGGGGGACACGACGTTCACCGTTCTTCTGATCCTTGGAGGCCCCACCATTTTGGGTGTTTGCCGAATCAGATTCGCCCGTGCTGCCTTCGCCTCCTTTTGGAGAATCGCTGTCAGCGTCTTTCTGCTTTTCACCTTTGCCCATCATCTGGCCCATCATATCGAGCATGGCACCCATGCTCTTTTGCCGGCTTGGTCATCCGCCGGCAGATGGTCATTGAGACTTGGCCTTGGCCGCCTCGTAGATTTTTTCGATGATTTCCGTTTGCATGGCGATGGTGTCGCCATCCGTGTCGGCCTCTTCGAGTCGATCCGTCGTCTGGGCCATGAGAGTCTCGACCTGGGTCAAGAGGTCGATGACCTTGGGATTGGTTTGCTCGTCGAGAAGCTCCTGTGCGTTGGCAGTTTGCTTGTCCTGGTCAATGGAGACCTTTTCAGATCCTTCCTGGTGTTTGACCAGTGCCTTGGCCTTTTCGGCCTCGGTTGGTTTCTTCGCCTCCTCCTTGACGGGATCGGCCAAGCCGGTCGCCAGGAGCCCCGCCGAAGCGAGAGCGGTGAGTAGGGTTGCTTTCATAGATTTTTGGGTTGGGTATGGGATCTTAGGGGGTTTGTTTGGTGAGTTTTAGAGAACGTAGCATTTGTTCCAGAGAACGGGTGCGCGAACGGATATCCTGCTCGGCCTGAACCATGCGCATGACTTTGAGCATGAATTCGAAGTCCTGTTCTTCAGGGCTGCCACCACCGCCACCACCGCCACCACCGCCTCCATCAGGCTTTGGTCCCTCCAGTTTATCCGCCCAGGCCTTGAGGGTTTCGGACCACTTTTTGGCGAGGCTGGTTGAGACAAAAGTTCGATTTTTCAGGATCTCCCTGCGGAGTTCCTCAAGTTTTTCGTCGATGAGGGACTTGTACATCTCGTCGTAGACTTCCTTGTGAATGGGCTTTTGAGTGCGGGCGTGAAACCGTTCAAGGTCCTCTTGAATCCAACGAACGTCGATGGTGGTCTTTCGCTGCTGCTTTCCAAGATCTTTAAGAAGGCGGGCGTGGACCGGGTCGATGTCATCGCTCTCCGGAGCAGCTCCGAGGATGGGGAGGACGGCTTCCTCATCTTCTCCACGGAACGCCGAGGTGAGAGCGGTCATGATGCCTCCTTCTTCAGTGGATGCTCGTTTGAGGCGATTCACAAAGGTGGAGGCTTCGAAATTTTCGTTGGCTTCGTTCGCCTTCTCGATCGTCTCCTGCATCTTTTTGAGAGCCTCTTTCTGTTTCTCGATGGCATCTTTGAGATCTTGCTCGGTTTTTTCCGGAGTGGACTTCTGATCCTGGGCCTCGCCCAGCTTCTTCTCGACTTCGGGCATGTCCTCCTCACCAAGTTCCTTCATGTTTTGAAGAGCATCGGCCATGTCCTTCATGGTTTTGTCATCGAGCTCTCCGTTGCGGGCGGCGTCCTTGAAAATTTCTTCCATCTTCTTGGCGATTTCCTTCATTTTTTCGGCGTTCTTGGCCTCCTCCTCCTGGCTCTTGGCGAGCTTTTCCTTGCCGTCTTCCTCTTGCAGCTCCTCGGCGGTTTTTGTTTTGTCGAGGCGTTCGTTTTCGTCGAGGTTATTCATCTCTTTACGGGCGGCATCTTCCAGTTCGCTGATGACACGGTCAAAGCGGCTCTTAATGATCTGGGCGTGCTCGTCGCGGGTGAGAATGTAGATGGTGAGGGGCTCTGAGTAGATACGACCACGCCCCGGCTTGTAGTCTTCGGTGTAAGCGGAAAGGAGGAGTTTCTGAGGTTCGATGCCGTAGGTTTGAGGCGAGAAAACGACCTGGTCTCCCATTCGAATCGAGGATGGCGAGCCTTTTTGCAAGGTGATGGAGCCTTCGGCAGGCTTTCCATCGGAAGGCTTGGTGAATTCTCCCTGCCAGGAAAGACCGATCTCTTTCAGTCCAAAGTCATCTTCGTTCAGGATTTCAAATTCCAGAGTCTGCTCGGCAAGGATGACAATGTTCCGCTCGATTCCCTGAATGTAGGATGAGGGAGGCATGTCTTTGTTGGTTTCGATCCTCACTTTAAAGGAACCTGCCCCATCCAGACCTTTGACGTCCTTCCAGGTGAAAGGGATCTCGGCATGGAATTTTCCAAGTACGACGGGCTCGCTGGTGATGGTGTTCTCCGAGATGGAGACGGTGAGGTCACGAGCGTCCGGCAGCTTGGAGGCTTCCGCGAGTTCCTTGGCCTTTTTCTCAGCCTCGGCTTCGGCGGCTTCAATGTCGTCCGGGGTATCGGCTTCGATGGGAGCATCCGGAGATTCCAAAAGAGGTTCGTCAAGTGGCTCCGGAGTAAAGCGGGCAGTGGCGGAAGCAATTTCGCGGGAAAAATTGCCCTTTAGGATGACCTTGCTGCCTTCGAGTGCGGTGAGAGCTCCGGTGCGGATATCCATGTTCCGAGGCTCGAGCTGGAGGTAAGCGGGAAGGGTGACGACGGCTTCGAACCCTTCAACTTCCGGACGAATTTCAGGCTCAACGCGGATCTTGTGAGTGGCGTCTCCAGCTTCGATGGTGATTCGATCCTGGGCTTCCTGTCCGGAAAAATCGAAGCGGTAGGTCCCGTCTTGTTCAAGTTTGGCTTCGATCCAATCCTGGCGTCCATAGCGGGCGCGGGCGCTTTCAGGCTTTTCGTCACTGCCTCCTTTCAAGGGCGCTTCAAAGGTGAAGGCTTCTCCGAGGGGCACGACCATCGGGTTGGGCATTTTGTCGAGATCGAACTGGGTGAAGGTATAGTGTTCGGTGTCCGACAGGGGCATGAGCCAGCGCTTGAGTGCATTGCCTCCGGCTTTAGGGGCGAGGGCGAATCCGAGAATCACGGCGGCCACCCCGACCCCAACGGCAACTGCGAGTTTCTTGTGACGTGAATAAGGGAGCGCCTCATTCATGTCACGTTTCGCGGCCTGATTGGCGACGTAAATCATTGCGGCTTCACGAAGTTCCGGAGAGAGGGCCTCCTTGGCCTCGTGCTGATCTTGCAGTTCGACAATGCCGAGAAGTCGGTCACCCAGTTTGGGGAACTTTTTCGAAATCAATTTGGCAAGTTGCTCTTCACGACGGTGGCCAAAAACCCAGCGGCGAACCCAAAAGGGGGCAAAGATCGCGGCGAGTGAGGTTCCCGCGAGGAGGATGCCCAGACGGGCGAGGGAAGGGATGGGGAAGAAACGCTCAAGAACGAAGACGATCAGGAAGGAAATCAGAAGGCCGAAAATTCCTGCAAGAACAGCTTCCGTGATCTTGATTCGCCATAATGCTTTTTGAAATTGAGCGAGTTGTCTGCGCAGATCCCCGGGGATGGGAATTTGTTCTTGGGGGGATGGGGAAGAGGGATTGTCAGACATCGGTGGATGGGTGGCAAAAAGCGCTAATAAGAAGTCTAGGGAAGACTCGCAGACATCTTGGGGTCGTGCCAGCGGGAATTTCCGGTTTTCTTCTTTATTAAACGACGCTTGTCGCCTGTTTTTGTTGGGTTTTTTAGCTGGCGGCTAATCAGGGTAATTGCTAAACATCTTTTAAATTTCAACTTGCCATGATCGAATACCCGCGAAACCGCCAACAAACCATTCCTGAGAGCTCCGTGAAAATCGTAGGTCTTGGAGGTGCCGGATCAAACATGCTGGACCGTGTCGCTCTCGATGGAATCGAGGGAGCTGAGCTTCTTTCCTTGAATACCGATGTTCGCACGTTGGCCAGCACGGTGTCTGGAGAAAAGATCCAGCTGGGGCGGAATCTGACCAAAGGACTTGGTGCCGGTGGTGATCCCGATCTTGGTGCAAAAGCCATTTTGGAGGCCGAAGACGAGATTCGCGATTCCCTTCGCGATCGCCGGATTGTCTTCCTCTGTGTCGGCCTTGGCGGTGGAACGGGTTCGGGCGCGGCTCCGATTGTCGTCAGATTGGCACGCGAGGCCGGAGCCTTTGTGGTCGTTTTTGCAACCATGCCCTTTGCTTTTGAGGGCCGCCGTCGGCGGATGCAGGCCGAAGAGTCACTGAATCAACTGGCTGTTCTTTCCAATGCCCTTGTCACCTTCGATAACGGTCGCATGGGGGAATTGGTCCTGCCCAAGCAAGGGGTGCATGAAGCCTTCTCTGCCGCGGACCGCATGATTTCCGATAGTATCACCGCTGTCGCCCGGCTCGTCCTTCGTCCCGGCTTGATCAATGTGGGGCTGGACGAATTGATGTCCGCCCTGAAAACCAACCGTTCACGTTGTCTCTTCGGTTCCGGTTTGGGACGTGGCGAAAACCGTGCGCAGTCTGCCTTAAAGTCGGCTCTTAACAGCCCGCTCCTCGACCGTGGTTCACTTCTCCAAGACGCCACGACAGTGCTCATACACATTTGTGGCGGTGATGACATGACGCTCTACGAGGTCGAGTTGCTCATGCAGGGGTTAACCAAGTTTATCCCGGATGATGCCCACCTCCTTTTTGGGGCGGCGACTGATTCCCAAATGAAAGATGCCTTGAGCGTGACCATTATCAGTGCGCTTCCGGAGGAACGGCTTCAAGCGGTCCCGGTTTTTGCTGATCCCGATGAGGCTGAAGTGATTGAAATCGAAGGGCTGGAAGACGAACTCGCCGAAGAAGCTGCCGCTTCTGCTGTTGAAGATGATGTCGAGGAGGAAATCGAAGAGCCTATCGGTGAGGATATTGACGAAGAGACAGAGGGGCTCGAAGATGAGGAGCCCGAAGATATTATTGAATTTGAAGTTGAGGATGAAGTCGTTGAAGAGGAAGAGGAAGTTGACGAGGAGGATATTGAAATTGAAGACGATGAGATTGATGAATTCGCAGCCCCGGATTTGACGATTGTCAATGACCTCGAGGAGGACCCGGCTGCAGAGAAGGTTGAAACGAGCGCTGAACCTGCGCTTGAAAAAATCCCTCCGAAGAAGGCTCCCGGCAATCAAGGTGAGCTTCTCCTCGATGGAGCCCCGAAAGGGCGCTTTGACGGAGATAAACCAAATACGGTCAAAGACGGGGAGGATCTCGACATTCCACCCTACCTGCGTCGTCGCGGACGTCGCCGCTAGTTCGGTTGACAGTTTCGTCGCGCGTCCCTTCATTGGCGTCGTGCAAGTTTTCAACAGCCTCGAAGAGCTTACGGAAGCCGGATTCTCCTTCGGTCTCGCGCTTGGGGTTTTTGACGGGGTACACCTTGGCCACCAAGCTGTCTTGGATGCGGCCCGTGGCTTTGACAAACTGGGAGTGCTGACCTTTGAACCCCATCCGGTTCAGGTCCTTGCTCCCGACCGCGCTCCTCGTCGGATTCTGGCCAATCTGGAACATAAAAAACGAATTCTCGAGTCCCTTGGTGTCGACTTTGTCGTGATCGTGAATTTCACCCGCGGGTTTGCGGCCAAAGATGCTCGTTGTTTTGCGGATGAACTTTTCGAAACCGGGGTCAAGCGGCTTTCTGCCGGTGAGGATTGGAATTTCGGGAAAGGGCGGGAGGGAAACATGGACCGGCTTGCGGAGTGGGGAAATGAATCTAATATTGAAGTCTCGGCGATTGGGCCGGTGAAACTTGATGGTGAACGAATTAGCAGCACTCGGATCCGACAGTGTTTACGTGACGGGAATTTTGATGGCGCGGTCGCGATGTTGGGGCGGCCGTATTCGGTTTATGGCGAGGTGGTGAAGGGGCGTCACCTCGGGCGCACGATCGGATTTCCTACCGCCAATGTTTCGGTGAACGAAGAACAGCTTCCTCCCAATGGGGTTTATATCATTGAGGGAAATGGCATCCGTGGAGTCGCGAACACCGGAACCCGGCCCACTGTCGATGATTCGTCCCGGCGCTCGCTGGAAGTTCATCTTTTTTGCGGGGATGTTCCGATGGCATACGGATGGGATCTGGAAGTTTGCTTTCTCGAGAAAATCCGCGAGGAGCAGAAATTTGGCTCGATCGATGAATTGAAAGCGCAGATCGCCCGTGATGTTGAGATCGCTAAAGGTCACTAATGGGGTGCCGGACAGAATTGTTTAGTTTGTCCATTGGAGGGCTTTGCGGCGTTGG
>CALFSW010000308.1 GCA_937916505.1 uncultured Verrucomicrobiales bacterium
TCCAGAATCGTGGAGCTTCCACGAATGATGGTGAAGCCGCGGTTACCTGACTGACTGTTGTATGACCAAGTGGCTGGATGAGAGTCCACCACCGTGTAGGTGCCGGATTTCAGAACCTCCGCGGGCCAGGCATCCCAATAAGCGTTGAGCACGCCACCCTGTCCGATTCGCCCGGAAGCCTGCCAGGGGCCATAGATGGTTCCATCCTCGTGGCGGAGGGAAATGGTGCCCGGCAGAACGCCGCCGTTGAAGTAGTGATAGTCACTGATAAAGGTGATGAAAGTCGGCTCAGCGAGGGTGAAGACAGATGGTACTATCGGGCCGCTCCGCACGCCTCCGATGTTATCAATCTCAAACACCACGTCATTCGTCATCCGCACCACCAAGGTCAAACGCCGTGAAACTGTACCCTGAGGCCCCGTAGCGCTCAATTCGACGGTATACAACCCTGCGGTCTCCGGAGCTCCGGAAATGAGGCCGGTGGTCGGCTCCAACGCCAGTCCCGCCGGCAGGCCACTGGCTGAGAAGCCGGTCGGCAGATTGTTGGCAGAAATCCGGTAACTCAATGCCTGACCAACCTCGCCGTTCAGGAGGGTCGAACCGATCATCCGCCCAACCGGCGGAGTGATCAGCTTCGCGGTGGCATTTTCGATGTCCGGAGTGGCATCATCTGCTGCCAGAGTGAAGTCCACCTTCGTGTGAATGGCGTTGGTGACCGAGGATTGAACGGTCAATGAAAGGTCGCGCGCCGCAGTGTCCATGGCTCGATATCCGGAGTGATTAATTCTCAACCAGTAGTCGGTGATCGGGACGGTGGAGTTACTGTTGGAATCTCTCCGCTCGCCTTCCGGAATGGTTTCCTCGTTGATTGCGCCGTCGTAGGCAGCGTGGTTGAAGCTGTAACTGCCATCGGGGTTGGTGGGCACCGTTTGAATGTAGCGTCCCGGACGGCCCAAGCTGACCTGGACATCAGCCATGGGCTGTCCGGTCACAGCGTCCCGCACCACGCCTTGAATGAACGCTCTCTTTGGAACCAGCCTCACCTGCAACGTTTCCGGCGAAATCTGGAAGCGCCGATAATGGTAGTAGTGGCCCAGTGGGTCGGTGGCATCGAGCGCGTAGGCCTCCCAGAAATCCAGATTCAAAGGATCATCGTAGGTCACGACGTAGTTACCATCAACATCCGACACAGCCTTCGGGGTCAGGTCCACCCTGCCCACGGCACCGCCGTAGCATTCAATTCCCGGCACGGGTGCGCCGGTGCGGGCATCCACCACACGACCGGACCATGAGATCGGGCCAGCAACCAAGGACGTCGGTAAACAGAAGAGAATACCTACGACCAGCTTTCCTCTTTTCGCGGCTTTGTAAGTCGGCCTTTGCAGAAGATTTCGTGCCCGGCCAAGGAGCAGTTTTATTGTATTTTTTTTCATTTGTTAGGGGGAGGATTGTTCGTTTCTTTTAGGGCGCTCATGACCGGATTTGGGGGTTCTAGTCCCGGACCGTTACGACTTCGCGGGCCAACTTGCCCTGACCCCGCAGCAGGAAAATTTGGAAAGTGCCTCCTTTCCAACTCTCCCCTCTGGGATCCTATAATCCCGAATTCACAACTAGAAATCTATGCGTGTATTTTGAAATACTCGGCATCTATTGCGAAAATGATCGAAGGAGTCGATTCGACAGCCATCCTCAAATGAAAATCTCCAACACTTTTCACCAAATCAGAAAAAAAATCAGAAAAATGACATTGGAAATCAGGGACCGCGATTGAGGAGGTGAAGAGGGAAACCAAGTTCTCCAAAACCAAGCCAATCACATTCCAGACCCATGAAAAACTATCGCCGTATCCTCCCAAAAATTGCCGACCGCAATACAACTTCAGTCCCCACCCATGAGCACCACGTTGGCTTCACCAGGAGCTCCGCTCCCCGCCCTTCCAAAAAACTCCGCCTCTACCCTTCGAAGCCTGTCAAATTTGCCGCAGCCATCGCCTCTGTCGCTCTCATCAGCGGAGCCGCCGCCACTTCCATCTCGGTTGACTTTCACGGCACCGCCCAAGCCAATACCCTGAGTTCCACTGACTTCGCCGGAGTCATTCCCACCGACACCTGGACACCTGCCTTTGGACTCTCAAACCCTGGCATCCCCGCTCCCGCCGCAGCAGGACCAGCTGCCATCGTCGCATGGAATGCCCCCTCCTCCGGCCTCATCATTCCCTCCGCTCTCTCCAATCCGGATGAGCACATGATGGAAGGCTACATCGCCGGAGGCTTCACCTCGGCAGGCGCAACTCCCGCACAAGTCCGCTTCAGTAGTATCAACCTCAGCGGACTCGGATGGTCCGCCTACGACGTCTACGTTTACGCCGATACCGGCTTCAACAACAACGCCTTCACCGTCGAGCATGTTACCAGCACTCTCTTTAACCATCTTGAAGATCCCGGTGGTTTCGGAAACGTTGTCACCACCTATGCCGACAGCCAGGTTTCGGGCCAGGGGAACTATGTCAAATTCAGTGGACTCACGGCCAATACCTTCACCATCCATGCCAACCCACTCCCCGGAGGTTTTGATGTCTCCGCCATCAATGGCATCCAAATCGTAGGGGTGCCTGAACCTTCCACCGGACTTCTCGTCCTCCTAAGCACCACCGCCTTCGTCCTCCTCCGCCGCCGCTCATAAGAACTTGCACCGGGAATCTAAGAACGAGCAAAAATCCGCCACGCCGCCCCGGGCACAATGGCGGATTTTTCTCGCTCAGTTTCCCCCACCAATTAGGAACTCCAAAACTACAAGGAACGTCTTCACCGGAAAACGATGAAGCCCGGGTGACCATTGATGGAAGTCCAGTCCAGCCCACCGTCGAAAAACCTCAAAGAAACTTACTCCGGACGCTTCACCGGAATCGTCGTTGGTTTCTCCACCGTCAGCTTCTCCGGTGCGGCGCCAGATCCCTTGTGTGAGCCATCGCAAAAGGGATAATTTGACGATTTTCCACAAGTGCACATCCAATGGGTTCCGGCCTCGAGGGTGATTTCTTCATCAGCTTTGTCGCTCATGGAGGCAGCTTGGCACACTTATCTCGGAATCGCAAATGACCATCCTCCCGGACTTGCGAGCCTACTTCAGAAGCCTATTCTCGAAGGCCTATGAGGGTCTTCAATACCGGCATTATCCTGCTCCTGCTCTTTACAACAAGATTGCACTCCGAACCGGACATCGGCCCCTTCCTGGAACCGGAAGCCCCTTTCCTCAGTTCTGCCCTCGTCATTAAGGACTGGTAAAAAAGTAACCTTGTCCGCCGCAGCATCATTGTCCCCTTTGTCAAAGGCCGTTGGGCTTGCTTCGCCGGTGTCCTTACCGGTCAGCAGCTCGCCGACCTCCTCGCTTATCTAAGGACCCTTCGATAGATTCCTCCTGCGACCTTTCACGTTTCAATATTCCAAATGGACCCCGCTCTTTTCTTCAACGCTTTCATCTACCTCGCCGCCGCCACCATTGCAGCACCGCTCGGGAGGCGATTCGGAATCGGTGCAGTTTTGGGATACCTTGTCATTGGAGCGATCATCGGACCCGCCGTGCTTGGACTAACCGGACAACACAGCGAAGAAGTGCTCCACTTCGCCGAGTTTGGAGTGGTCCTCATGCTCTTTGTCATTGGGCTCGAACTCGATCTCGGAAAACTCTGGAGAATGAGGACCTCCATCTTCGGACTGGGCGGTCTGCAGCTCACCTTATCGGCAATTGCTCTGGCTCTGGCAGCCGGTCTCATTGCGGGAAACTGGCGGGAGGCTCTCGCTTTGGGGCTCATCCTGGCCCTTTCCTCCACCGCCATTGTCATGCAGACTCTCAAAGAGCGTGGCCTCATCGGAACCAGTTCTGGCAAACAAGGCTTCGCCGTCCTTCTTTTTCAAGACATCGCGGTGATCCCCATCCTCGCCTTCCTCCCGACTCTCGCTCATCAGACGGTCGGAAATTCATCCGGCAGCGATCATTCGAAGCCCGCTTTCACCAGATGGATCAGTGACCTTCCCGCGTGGGGTGAGGGTCTCGTCATTCTCGGTGCAATTATCATCATCATCGTAGTCGGTCGATTCGCCCTCACTCCGTGGCTTCGCTGGGTCGCTCGTCTAAAAGTTCCGGAAGCTCTCAACGCCACCACCCTCACCCTCGTCGTGGGCACCGCCCTCCTCATGCACTCCGTGGGGCTTTCGCCCGCCCTCGGCACCTTTGTCGCAGGCGTCATGCTTGCCAGCAGTCCCTATCGTCACGAGTTGGAGGCCAACATCGAACCTTTCAAATCCCTGCTCCTCGCCGTTTTCTTTCTCGCCGTTGGTGCCAGCATCAACTTCACCCTCATCGCTTCACAGCCACTCACAATCGCCGCGTTTGTGTTCGCCCTAATCGCCATCAAAGCCTTCGTTCTTTTTACCTTGTCGAGAATTTTCCGCCTCGCCCTGGACCAAGGCCTCCTCTTCTCGATCGCCCTCGCACAGGGTGGGGAATTTGCCTTTGTTCTGGGTGGCTTCGCACTGGCTCATGGTGTTCTCTCGCCTGCAATCACCGCCCAGATGATCGCGGCTGTCGCCCTCTCCATGGCCCTCTCTCCCATCCTTCTCATCACTCTTCAGAAATTCGTTCTACCCAGACTTGGTACAAACGAAACAAGAGAAGCAGCAGATCCGGATGTCGAAAATGATCACACCAAAGTTCTTCTCGCTGGCTTCGGTCGTTTCGGACATCCCATCATCCGCCTCCTTCGAAGTGCCGGACACATGCCCACCGTGCTTGAGCAAGACAGCGACCACGTGGCCTTTATTCGCCGTATTGGTTTAAAATGTTACTACGGTGACGCCACGCGTCTTGAACTCCTCCATGCCGCCGGAGCATCCGAAGCCGAAATTTTAATCGTCGCCGTTGATGATGAGGATGATTGTATGAAGATCATCGAGAACTCCAGAAAGCACTTCCCTCATCTCAAGATCCTCGCCCGAGCCTGCTCACGAGATCACGCCTACCTTCTCTACGAAGCCGGTGTGAAATATTTCATCGAACAACTTGGTTCCTCGCTTGATTGCGCCATCACCGCCCTCGATCTCATTGGCCATGACCTTAATCACGCCAAGGACGCTGCTCGTCGCTTCAAAGAGAATGAGATCGAGTCCATTGAAAAACTCGCGTCCTATCGGGGCAACCACAGTCAGTACATCGATGCCGCGAACCAAAACCTACGCGATCTCGACAGCCTTCTTGAGAATGCTCCCATCAAGCTGCCGGGACAGGACTGATTGGAGTTCCTCTCGTGCCGTGACCGTGAGGAGAGGATGGTCAGGCAGCCCGCATTCTTCCGTGGCAATCACGGGGACACCCATCTCCCAAAGATGCGGCAACAGATTTTGCGAGATCACAAGATATCGACATTCCGGCGATATCTTCTTCCGGTATGATTCCGCCAGTTTACGATCAGCCTTCAAAAAAGCCGCTTGCCGAACCGCACCTTGCGCAGGCAACCGGCGCTGACGAAACGAACGCATGAGAGTCGCCAAGGTCGCATGACGAACCTTGGCCCCGCCCGGAGGATTCCATGCATAGTTCTGCTTCTTAAATTTTTGTCCATTCAGCGGAGTCAGCCAGTGATCTCCCTCACGAGAATGGCCGCCACACCATTGATCAAACTCAGGCCATCGGGCATCCAGAAGGAAAGCCGAATACCCCTGGCTCGGAGCATGCGACGCGGTCGCCGAAGGATGGCGGAAACACGCCGTCTGATTGCAAGTGAGACAATCTCCGGTAGCCGCCTCACGAACAACCGGATCGGGAAGGACCTCAATTTTTTGTAGCTTGCCCGGTTGATTTGCCCTGATGCGAATGATTAGGTCGGTCGCATCCAGTTCGACCTCAAGCCGCCATTGAAAGGGTGCCCGAAAACGAAGGTCCACATAGTTCCAAAAAACAGTGGCATCAAGATCCTGCTCGCCCTTTGAACCCGGAACCAATCGTGAGTGCTCGTGCCTCTCCACGATCTCAAGCGGCTTCCAACGCCGCTTGATAAAGCAGCCCCGTCACCTGACACAATCCCCCGCCGCGGTTAGGAACAAGACAACCTTCACGCAATTCACGGCCCACCGTGTATCCTTTTCCCCGCGTGGTGCGTCCGAGCTGACGCCAGAAACTAAACACCCCGCTTGCCGGAATTACGAGTCCGTGAAGCATTCGCGCTGAAACCCGAAGATTCTCAACCTTGCCCGCCGTGAGGGGGAACTCCGCATCAGAGACCTGCGTCCAAAGCTTCGCCTTCGCTTCTCCCACCACCGGCGAGTCCACCTCCGCTTCCCCGAAGGAATGCTTTGGTGGCCTCTCGCCGAGCTCAATGACTCCCCTCCTAAGACGAAGCAAGCTGGTCTTCCCCTGAAAAACAAGCGCCTGAAAACGCCCGGGGAGTTCGGAGGGATCACGCGGCTCGGTTTTCACGTCCCATTTTTACCATATCGAAGCGATCACTTCGTAAACAAACGGTAAAACATCAGCCCCGACCATCCAACTAGACCGGCTGAATCTCCCCTGCGGGCTCCTTCAAAATGCCCATCACCTCATC
>CALFSW010000309.1 GCA_937916505.1 uncultured Verrucomicrobiales bacterium
GTCATTCCAGTTCTCTTTCAGTATCGGCGTTCAGCTTTGGAATCCTCGCGTGAAAAGCTTCCCACCGCTTACGACCTTCGCCTGGATACCCATCAGCTCACATTTTTCTTCCGGGACCTTGGCGGAGCCTTCCTCATCGTCGTCGCCTACGATAGCACCAAGGCCAATTCAGTGAAGATCTCCATGGATGTTGTTGCAAAACGTTTTCAAAACGACACCCTGCCCGGCCCCAGATTATAAAACTACCTTGACAAAACTAAAAAATTCATCAAAAAAGAACCTGTAAGGACAGATTTTCTAAAAATTTTACCTTTATTACTGTTTAACCCTAACCTCCCTAGAAGCGACAAGCCAGCTCCCACGGAACGGTCGAATTCATCCTGTGCATTAGATTCTTTCGCAACGCGGACCTGCTCTTGAGCTGTCGCAACCGGCCCGGTTTTCGGAACCCGCCGGACCTTCTGAATCCGATCTTGGATAGTCTTGTAGAGAAACCTTACCTCGATATGGCCTCCAACTTTAAAAAAGCTCCTTTGATCCAGCCATCCTCGGTGCAGGCGACGATTTCGCATATTCAGGCGAATCCCATTGCGAGGCGGCCGTTGGGAGCCCATCTGGAGCCAGCCCCGGCTGGTCTGGTTTGTCCCGTTCCCTCTCCGGCTCCTACCCGGCTTTTGATTCCAGGCTTTACCCCTGCAGCTCCAGTTCCCCACGAGCTGGACACCCGGAATTCTCAGGAAGTGGCGCACGGCCAGCCGGTCCCCGTCTCAGATCCGGTTCCAGCAGCTGGCCTTGATCAGG
The DNA here is from genome assembly GCA_937916505.1 of uncultured Verrucomicrobiales bacterium. Classification (GTDB taxonomy): domain Bacteria; phylum Verrucomicrobiota; class Verrucomicrobiia; order Verrucomicrobiales; family Akkermansiaceae; genus SW10. The sequence continues at coordinate 802 of CALFSW010000309.1, forward strand.
CTGAAATTCCCCAAACTCCTCAAAGTTACGAGCATGCATTACTGCAGTCCTGCCAGGATCCTGAAACCGCAGCTTTTGATGCCCGCTTGACCAGTCTTGCTGACATTCCTTATTATTCATTGACCCAAGTCATCGCCAATTACCGGGCGATGTCCCCTGCATTCGAAGATGATCTTCCCCTTCTCGATGATGAGGACTACATCGACGATTCAAATGAAGCGCGCTACTCCAACGAGGAAAAAATCGGCGAAGGTGGCACTTCCATTGTTTACCTTGCCAACGATACCCGCCTCCGTCGCAAGGTTGCTTTGAAGCGATTCAAGCAGATTTCTCGAAGCAACGACGAAGAAGAATATCTCAACGAGCTCGAGAGAACCTCCAGTATCAGCCACCCTTACGTTGTCTCGGCATATGATGCTGACGTTGACCGCAAGGGCCGCTTCATTGCCATGGAGTTTATCCATGGTCTCGATATGGAGGCGGCGATCGGCAAAAAGACGGTCACTTTCAGCCTCAATCGCTTTATGAACTTTGCCCACAAGGCTCTGGAAGGCCTTGAGGCCGTTCATCAGGCCGGACTTCTTCACCTTGATCTCAAGCCTTCGAATATCATGTTTGACATGCGCGAATCTGGCCGTGATCTCGTCAAAATTATTGATTTTGGAAGGTCACGGAACGCCCTTCGCGAAGATGGAAATCCCCCTAAAGGATTGGGGATCAATGGCTCAATTCTCTACAGTGCTCCCGAACAGATTCTCAGTGAGCCGTTGGACTTACGAACTGATCTTTACTCGCTGGGATGTGTTTTTTACTGGGTGCTCACTGGAACGCGACCCTTCGATGGTCCTAACCCGGTCACCATCATGTCGGCTCATCTTCGTCACCTTGTGACTGATATCTCGGAAATCATTCCAACGCTTCCAAAATGGCTGGCCACTCTGATCATGAGCATGATTTCACTGGAAAAAGACGATCGGCCGGCAAATGCTCGGGCAGTGATTGATCTTCTCGATACCGACGGTGAAACCTCAAAAGTGGCCCAGTTTCAGGCCTAAAACGGCGACTGCCATTTGCCCAAAACCCCAGTCGGATTGGATTGGGATAGTGTGAAGTTATCCGGTGACAGTTGCGATCCGCCTCCCTTTCAGGTCTTCATCCCGGGAGATCTGTGCTATTCGTAGTCCCACCCCTTCGATAGACTTTCCACAACATGGCAGTGCAGCATCAGAACTGGATCTTTGGCGTCTCGGACTTTTCTACGACCGAGCCTCTGCAAAATGCCGGAGAAATTATTGCCTCCGGCCTCGATTTCATTGAGCCGGGCCTGGCGAAAGCTGCAGCCCTCGGGCATGCGGAATTTGAATCAGCGGTTGCCCGGATTAAAGATGCGGGTATTCGTGTTCAATCGATGAACTGGTTTCTTCCCCCTGATTTGAAGGTTGTCGGTCCGGATGTGAGTCATGCTGCCTGCCGGCGTTTTCTGGAGCGTGCCCTTCAACGGGCCGACCATTTGGAAGCCCGCGCCATTGTTTTCGGCAGCCCCGGCTCGAGATCCATTCCGGTGGGGTTTTCGGAAGCCAAGGCCCGTGAACAACTTATTGAGTTCTGTTACCTTACCGCTGACCTGATCAATGAAGCCCAATATGGTATGAAGCTCGCCGTTGAGCATGTTAACCATACTGAGACCAATCATCTCAACACTTTTGCCCAGGCACTTGATCTCGTCCGCGAAGTGGATCGGCCGGAAATCGGTCTTGCTGCTGATTTTTACCACTTTTCGATGGAAGATGAATCATCAGACATCATGCTGGAAGCGGGCGATCTTATTCATGCCGTGCAAATTGCCAATCCCGCAGGACGTTGTTTCCCACGGCCGGACATTGAGATTCCGGGTCTTGCGAAATTTTTTGAAAACCTCGCTGCGATCGATTTTCAGGGCGGAATCTCCGTCGAGGCGACCGTTAGCGGATCTCTTA
>CALFSW010000310.1 GCA_937916505.1 uncultured Verrucomicrobiales bacterium
ATGGGACGCCAAGACCAAAGGAGGCGTGATCAAGGTTCACGATCAGGACGGGAATTTCTGGTGAGAATCGTGAATCCCAAGGGCGCTGGTAGCGTGATTGCGATGCCAGCTATTTCAATCCATCGAGGTGAATGAGGATGACCTCATCTTCCATCGTGTGATCGAAACCGACTAGGACGATGCTGGCGGCACTGATGTCATGGGCAGGACAACACCAAGGGCATTTTGGCAAACACTTCCAAACTCCTTCCGTTTCGTCTCCGTTTCGTCTCACATTTTTCATGCAAAAGGGAGACTATTGGAGCGAATCGCAGCGAACAGCTTTGTCTCTGACCTCCCCCTCTCTAAGTCCCGAACCCTTTATTTATCAACGATTAAAAGGGATTGAGAGTGGCGCTCCGACCTGGAATCGAACCAAGATCTAAGGTTTAGGAAACCCTTGTTCTATCCGTTGAACTACCGGAGCATCGAGAAAGTTCTTAGCTGGAAGCATCACAAAGTGCAAGTGATCTGAGGGCATAAACGATTCTTTCGGGTTAAATAATATTCCTTGGCTTTTCCGCCGCCTTTGACCCAGCATCCGCCCGCCATGGCAGGATTCTTTAAGAAGCTCTTCAACAAGGTCACAAACAAGGCCGAGATCGATTGGGATGATCTCGAAGCAGACCTCATCTCGGGCGACCTCGGCGTCCGGCTTTCGCTTGAAATCGTCGATGATTTGAGAAATCTGGGGCGAAAAATTTCCGCCGAAGATGTTGTCGAGACCACACGGAGTAAAATCGCCGATCTCTTTCCGGCCGACGCCCCGGCCCTCGCACCCCGCACCGATGGCAAACCCGCAGTCATCCTCATCGTCGGGGTGAATGGCACAGGTAAAACCACCTCCACTGCCAAACTCGGCCACCTCCTTAAAAGCCAGGGCTACTCCGTTCTCATGGCCGCGGCCGACACTTTCCGCGCCGCTGCCGTCGAGCAACTCGTCCGCTGGGGTGAGCGGCTCAACCTCCCCGTCGTCGCCGGAGCTCACGAAGCAGACCCTTCCTCCATCTGCTATCAGGCGCACCAAAAAGCGATCAGCGGAAACTACGACTTCCTCCTCTGCGACACGGCGGGTCGACTCCACACGCGAAACAATCTCATGGACGAGCTCGCCAAGATCAAACGCACCATTGGCAAGCAGGACGAAACCGCTCCTCACGAAACTTTCATTGTGGTCGATGCCTCCACCGGCGGGAACGCCCTCAACCAGGCTCGTGAATTCCAAAAAGCCGTTCCTCTCGATGGTTTGATTCTCACCAAACTCGATGGCTCCGGCAAAGGGGGCGTTTCAGCCGCCATCCAGAAGGAACTCGGTATCCCTCCCCGTTTCATCGGAACCGGAGAAGAGCCCGACCGTTTCGAGCAGTTTCAAAGGGAACGCTTTGTGGAAAACATCCTTTAATACTTCTTCCACAAGCGGCGGCTGAACAACACCAGGACCGCCACGTATTCAAGCCTTCCCAAAATCATCAACACGGAAAGAACCAGCGCCCCCGGCGGCTCCACATGAGCGAAATTATCGCGCGGCCCAAACTCTGCAAATGCCGGCCCGACATTACACAAACAGCTCAATACGGCCGATAACGAACCAATAAAGCTCGTCTCGGGTTCGAGCGAACTCATCACCAAAGTTCCTCCAATCAAAAAGAACCCGAACATCGCCACGACTAGAAACAACTGCCCCTGTCCGGCACCGTCCATCAACTTCCCGCCCAACCGCACATTCCTCAATTCCTTGGGCCGAAAAGAGGCCCGCAGCTCGGCGATCACAAATCGCGCTGTCAGCACGATGCGTCCCACCTTCAACCCTCCCGCTGTCGATCCCGAACATCCCCCCACGATCATCAGCACCACCAGGACAGACTTCCCGAAATGTCCCCAGTGATCGTAATTCCCGGAAACGTAACCCGTCGTTGTTGCCACCGAAACCGTGTCAAACACCACCTCGAAAATTGAATCTCCCGTCCCCGTTACCAGGTGAAAAACCACCACCGAAATCACCCCGAAACCAAGGATTCCGAAAAACCACCAAACCTCCTCGAACCGACGCCACTTGTCCCGCCACGACATCCGATACATCGACAGATAAAGCGGAAAGCTCACCCCGCAAATCAACATGAAGCCGATCATCACCACCTTCACCTCCGTCCCAAAACTGGTCACACTATCATTCTCGGTCCCAAACCCCGCTGTCGAGACCACCGTGAAGGCATGGTTCACCGCTTGAAAAGGCGTCAACCCCGTCGCCCACAATAACAGCGCACACACAATCGTAAAACCGAGATATAAGATCCACATCTTCCTCATTGTCTGACGCAGACTGGCCAGATCGGAACCGGCCAACGACGACTCCGTGCCCACCAACATGCGTCCATTCGTTCCGCTTCCAGACAGCACGACCACGAAAATCGCCAGAATCCCCATCCCCCCCAACCACTGCGTTGCCGAACGCCACATCAGGATCGACTTCGGCAAGGCCTCCACATCCGCAAAAATCGTCGCTCCCGTTGTCGTCAGTCCGGACGTCGCCTCAAAAATGGCAACATGAACCGCAACCTTTGGTTCACAAAACAAGTAGGGCAAGGCGGTCACCAAACTGCACACCAACCATCCTACGCCCACAAGCGCCATCGCTTCCCGCCTTCTCATCGGGTCCCCCCGTTTGCTCTTCTTGGTCAGTCGCGCCGACGCCACAAGGAGGGAAAAGGCAATAAAAAGTGTGACCCCGAGCGAAATGGCCCAGCCGTGCAAATCAAGCCCGGTGTCATGGGACTCAGCCGGGATCAGCGCCGACAAGACAACCGACCCTCCCATCATGCCCCCCAACAAAAGGACCATGATTCCCACGGAACGTAGTAAGACAGAAATGTTCACAACTCAATAACTCAGGGAAAACCTTCAAAATCGCTCCCGACTCAAGGCTAAGCCACCCTCAACGATTCACCATCCTAAAATAACTCCATCCTCGACGACCCCCCGCTCATTTCTCACACTTGGTTTATGGTTCAAAAACAACTGGCCCTTCTTCTCCTTCTCAACACTGCCGTCCCCGCCGCTCCGGTTGACCTCGTCAAGCTCGGTAAAGAAACCTTCCACGCCGTGGGATGTGCCGAATGCCATGCCGAAGCCAAGAACGACAAATCCGTAAAAACCGGCCCCGGACTCTTCGGGCTTCTCCAAAAAGACGCACGGAAACGCGACATCATCGAAGCCGGCGAAAATCATAAGCACACCATCACTGCCGATTTTGCATACTATGAAAAATCCCTCCGCACCCCCACTGCCGAACTTGCGATCTCCGAGAACGGAGAGACCAAGGGAACCACTTTTCTCCCGGTCATGCCCGCCTATCCGGAGGCTTTCCTGAACAAGCAGAAGGCCCAGGCCATCTACCACTACCTCCAGACCCTGAACGATGGTGCTCAACGCGGCCCGGCCATGGTCATGGCCGAGCTCCAGGAAGGAACCGTCGCCAAGGACATCCACGAGAACCCCACGGAAATCCTCGTCACCGACCGCACCCGCATCTTTCGCGCCCGAATTCCCGGTTCTTCGGCACGTGCCGTTTACGTCGGACTCCCCAGTGGCCTCAATTACGCCTTCGACCCCCGTTCCATGACCATCAGCAAAGCATGGTGGGGCGGCTTCCTGAATCTCAAAAATGAAATGTCCGGTCGTGGAAACAATCCTTCCTCCATCGGTTATCAAGCGCGTGAGGTCACTCTCGCGGCCCAACCCAAGCTTAGCCCGGAAGTCGACCTTTCTTTCAAGTCCCCTCTCATTGGTGATGGCGAAACCATCGCCAACAACCTCCACGGAGACGCCGACTTCCTCGATCAACTCAAGGAGGCGGACGCTCAATTCATCGGCTACGACTACCCCTCCGATTCCAAGGGCAATCCAACTTTCCACTATCGGGTTGGTAAAACCACTTATGCACTCAAGTTCAACATCACCTCCGAGGGCACGGCGAAATACGAACTTTCAACCAGCGGCGATCTGCTGGAGGTCTCCAAACATGTCCTAAAAACCGATGCACCGGAGAACGTCTGGCGGCCCAATCCCATTCCCTCTACTCTCACTCAAAAGGTGGGCCTCACTCCCATCAGCGGAATGACCCTCCTCCCCGGCTACTCCGCCGAGCGCGTTCCCGCCCCCACCGATCCTCATGGCCGCCCACAGCTCTTCGAGCCCCTCGGCATGGATCTTGATGAAAAGGACGGCTCCATCGTCGTGACGACCCGCACCGCCGGAATCTGGCGCTTTAAAGACAACACCTGGACCATGATCGCCGACGGCCTCCTTGATGCCCTCGGCGTCATCGTTGAAAAAGATCGCCTCGTCATCGGCCAGAAGCCCGAACTCTCCGCTCTCTACGACAAGGATGGCGATGGTTTCTACGAAACGTATCGCACCTTGTCCGATGACTTTCTTTTCACCGCAAACTACCACGGATACCTCCACGGCCCCGCCAAAGACTCCGCCGGAAACTACTACTACCTCCTAAATCTCGATCACCGCGACGGACGCCAAATTCACAAAGCCAATGGTAACTTCATGGGCTCGCAGGGCGGCTACCGCGGCTGGGCCATGCAAGTCACCCCGGAAGGAAAGACCATCCCCTACGCCATGGGACTTCGTAGCCCGGCCGGCCTTGCCACCAGCCCTGAAGGCATCATCTACTACACCGAAAACCAAGGTGAATACAATGGCACCTCAAAGCTTCACGAACTCAAAAAGGGCGTCTACTACGGTCACCCCTCCGGCCTCGTCGATCTTCCCGGCATGAAGCCCAACTCCCCGGAAATCGCCTGGGACAAGTGGTCCCCCAAGAATGTTCCCGCCGCCGCTCTGTTGGCCCACTCACGGGTTGCCAACTCTCCCGGCAGCCCCGGATGGGACACCACTGGTGGCAAATTCGGCCCCTTCGCAGGCGACATGTTCTGTGGCGACCAAACGCTTTCGACCCTCTTCCGGATTCTTCCAAAGGCCCACCACGAAGCGGCCGTCATCCACTTTGCTGACAACTTCCCATCCGGTGTCATGAGACTTTGTTTTGATAAGTCCGGGGCTCTCTATGTCGGACAGACCGGTCGCGGCTGGCGCGCCCGTGGAGGAAGCCAACATGCCTTTGTGAAGCTGAGCTACACCAAAAACCCCGACCCCAAGCTCAAAGACATCACCCGCAAGGGTGAAGCCTTCACCTTCCACTTTACAGGCATGACCCAAGGACTTCCCGACCAGGCAAACCTCACCATCGAGTCATGGTATTATCACGACAAGCCCAACTACGGCTCCCCTGAGAACAACAAGCAGAAAGAGGTCATTGTGAGCCAGTCTGTCGACCGCGAGAAAGGCACTTTGACCATCACCCTTGCGAAAAATGGAGCCCGTAAAGCCGGCGCTCGCGTCTTCCGCTTCCACTCCAAGGATCTGCCAAAAAATCGTAAGGACGCCCTTGAGGCCTACTACACGATCTCAAAATGAGAATCGCCATCCTTCCCAACACCTCCAAACCGACCATGAAACTCCAACTTCTCCTCACCGCCCTGACCGCGGCCACTTTGTCCGCCTCGGACTGGCCCCAATTCCTCGGCCCAAATGGAACCGCTACTTCCTCCGAAACCGGCCTTCTCAAGTCCTTCCCCAAAGACGGGCCGAAGATCGTTTGGAAAACCGAACTCGAAGGAGGCTTCGGAGGAGCCGCTGTTTCAGGAGATGAAATTTTTCTCGGTGACCGTGTCGAAAAGGAAAAGGACATGCTCCTTTGCCTCGACTTCAAAACAGGAAAGGAAAAATGGCGTTACGAAAGCCCTTCCGAAGGTGAGCCTTCCTACCCCGGTTCACGAAGTGTTCCTACCGTCGAGGGCGACGCCGTCTACTTCCTCGGCACTTTTGGCGAAGTCTTCCGCATCAACCGCAAGACTCAAAAGGCCGATTGGAAAATCAAGCTCTCCGAACGCTAC
>CALFSW010000311.1 GCA_937916505.1 uncultured Verrucomicrobiales bacterium
AACCCCCCTCGGCCGTGATCGATGGGGCAGGTCAAAAGTATCTCAATTTTGGCGTATCCAACACCGGAGTGGTAGTCACCCCATCCGCCGGATCGACCGCGACCAGTATGACCCTTTGGGCCGCTAACGACGCGGTAGAGCGTGACCCCGCAAGCTACCTTCTCTTTGGAACAAACTCCGCCGTTGCCGGCCCTTCGTTTAGTTCCTCTGCCTTCACCTTAATTTCAGGAGGGGCTCTTTCTCTCCCGGACTCAAGAAATGACGGAGGTGGGGCCGCCTTGGATTCCGCAAACTCCACCACGGTGGCTTTCGCCAATACCGAGGCCTACACCACTTACATGGTCCTCTTTCCAACCGTGAAGGACGGAGGGGCGGCCAACAGCATACAGGTTGCTGAGATCCAGCTCTTTGATGCTGGAAATAACGGAATCTTTGCTCCAGGCAACACCATCCTCGGTGTCCAATCTGCCAGCACCATTCCCGAGCCCTCGACAGGCCTTCTCTCTCTCCTCGCTGCCACCGCGCTGCTTGGACGCCGACGTCGCTAGATCCTTCTGGAATCACTGTTTTTTCAAAGCCCGTCATCGCGACGGGCTTTTTTCTTTCCCTGATGGAGCCGGCTTCCAGGGAAGCCTTCCCCGCGCAAAAGGCCTCTCCACGATGAGATACACGAATCCACATGAAATGATGATGATTCCTGCGAGGATGAGGAGAATGAAGGCGTTGGCAGGCCAATTCCCCTTCTCCACCGGAATGACCTTGTGGAGAATATGCGGCCCGATGATGACGTGAATGAAGAAGTGGTGAAACAGGTAAATGGTGTAACACATCACCCCAATTGCAGTGAGCCAGCGGTTCCGAAAGAAGGCCCCGAGACCACGCCCGGCAAGGACACACCAAAATGCCAGAAGCAAAACAAAAGGACGGGGAGTCACTTCGAAATGGAAATCGATTAAAACGAAGACCGTGATCCAGGCCACAATGCCGATCAGGTCAACTTTTCCCAGCCCGCCATTCGCACGAATCCCGGAAAGAAGAGGGGAAAGACTCAAGTCGGCCAGGAGCATCCCGCAAAGGAACCACTCAAGTTGTCCCAGGACCGTAAACTGCCAGATGACACGTGAAAGTCCCTGATCCGATCCTTGGGCGAGAAGGTCCACCGCAACCACTGCGGCGACCAGGAGACTTCGACGCAGGATTTTCCGCAAGGCAAAGACACGGCAAAGGAGGGGAACCATGAGGTAAAACTGAACTTCCAGCTCCAGAGTCCAGGCCACATGCAAAATAGGATTCATCTCCCCGTCGAAGAAGAAGGCATGGGCATAGACCAACCCCGCAGCGTAATGCGGGAGCTGCTCCCGAAGGCCTCCGGTGCCATAAAGAAGCGCCATCCCCAGGGAAAAGGTTAGCGCTATAAAATACGGCACTTCAATCCGGATCAGGCGGCGGCGAAAGTAGCGACGAACCAACGGACGGGGCTCACCATGGAGGGAGTGCGCCGCGTATGGAAGCGAGAGAACAAGTCCCGAGATCACGAAAAAAATCTGAACGCCAAACCACCCCCGGCTAATGAAAGCATGGGGAAGATATTGCATCGCTGCGCCCGGGCCGGCGGCAAGCAGATCCGGCACGGTGGAGGGCTCTTCATAAGTCGCAAAAAAGCCATGGAGATGGAAAAGCACCACCATCACCACCGCCAGACACCGAAGACCGTCGACCTCCGGCAGATATCGCCCGGAGGAAGTTTGACGCTGAAAAGGCGCAAGGAGCCGCTCGGGCCAGGAAATCATGGTTTCTTCCGCTTTTTCTCTCCCTTGGGCGATTCGGGTTCCGGAGCCGCGGCCATTTTATAGAACGTCGCCGGCACCGGAGCGGTAAAAGTCACCCGTTTTCCACTGAAGGGATGGTCAAAGGCCAGAGTTTGCGAGTGGAGGGCCAGGCGTTTGTTATCACGGATTTTACGACCGTATTTCCCGTCACCGACGATGGGCCATCCTTTGTCGGCAAGGTGGACCCGGATTTGGTTTTTGCGACCGGTGAGAAGGGTCACCTCGAGCAAAGTGCGCTTTCCGACTTCCTTCACGACTTTGTATTGGGTGCTGGAGAGCTTCCCCTTACGTTTGTCGGTGGTTGAGAAGACACGGCGGGCCTCGTTTTCAGCGAGATAGCTCTCAATGATTCCTTCGGCCGGATCAGGATGGCCTTCGACGAAGGCAAGGTAGGTTTTTTCCGCCTTCTCCCAGTTGTCCTGCAGCGTCCGCTTGGCCTCCTCGCTTCGCGCAAAGACCAGAGCCCCTGAAGTATCACGATCAAGCCGATGAACGATAAAGATCCGCTCACGGGACTTGTAGTTCCCTTTTTTGACGTAGTCATCCAGCGCCGCATGGGCGGTTCGCCCGCCATCACGCCCTGTTCCCATTGTCAAAAGCCCCGCCGCCTTGTTGACCACAATGAGATCACGGTCCTCGTAGAGAATCTCCAACCCCATCGGCTGGTGCTTTCCCCTGCCTTGCTTCTTTTTACCATCTGCCACACGGGAGCTTGGTCCGGTTTGGCAAACCGGGAAAGCGAAAGATGTAGATCCGATTCACTCTTGATTTTTCCGTCCGACTCTCCACCGTCCCTCAATGTCTTACGATCTTGTCGTTATCGGTGGTGGACCCGGCGGATACGTCGCTGCTATCCGGGCCGGTCAGCTTGGGAAAAAAGTGGCCTGTGTCGAAATGGAGCGCGCCGGCGGCACCTGCCTCAATTGGGGCTGTATTCCCACGAAAGCCCTCCTCAAAAACGCCCATCTCTACCATCAGCTCAAACATGATGCCGGAAAATTTGGCCTGAGTTTCGACAATCTCAGCTACGATTGGTCCAAAATCATCGGACGATCCCGGCAGGTCGCCGGTCGACTTGCCGGTGGCATTGAGTTCCTCTTCAAAAAGAACAAGGTCGATTACGTGAAGGGATTTGGCTCGGTCCAGTCCGCCGGCAAGGTGGAAGTCAAAAAAGAAGATGGCTCGACCGAGATTCTTGAGGCTAAAAACATCATCATCGCGACCGGAGCAAAATCCCGTGAAATGCCCGGCCTCCCTTTCAATGGTACGACCGTCATTTCCTCCAAAGAGGCCATGATTCTCGAAAAGCAGCCAAAATCGATGGTCATCATCGGAGCAGGTGCCATCGGGATGGAATTTGGCTACTTTTACAATGCCTTTGGCACCGAGGTGACCATCGTGGAAATGATGCCCAACTGCCTTCCTGTCGAAGACGACGAAATAGCCGACGCCATCACCAAGAGCTACAAGAAGGCCGGAATCAACTGCCTCACCGACACCAAAGTGACCGGAACGAGGGACAATGGCTCCTCGGTCACCATCACTGTTGAAAATTCCAGCGGGACCAAGGACATCACCGCCGATTGCTGCCTCGTCGCAATTGGGGTGTCACCTGTTCTTCCCGATGGAGAACAACCCGCACTCACTGATCGTGGCTGGGTTCAGATCGGCGACCGCTACGAGACCTCAATCCCCGGAGTTTACGCGCTCGGCGATATCTCGGGCCCTCCTTGGCTTGCTCACACCGCCAGCTTCGAAGCCATGCAGTGTGTCGAGGGCATGTTCGTCGAAGGTGCCACCGTTCGCCGCGTCGGTGATTTTCCCGGTTGCACCTATTGCTACCCCGAGGTTGCTTCGGTTGGCAAAACCGAGCGCGCACTCAAAGAGGCCGGAATCGAATACAAGGTCGGGAAATTCCCCTACCAGGCACTCGGCAAGGCCCAGGCCAGCGGCGAGACCGAAGGCTTTGTAAAGCTCCTCTTTGGCAAGGAACATGGCGAAGTGCTCGGCGCCCACATCATCGGAGAAAACGCCACTGATCTTATTTCTGAAATGGGTCTCGCTCTCTCGCTCGAAGCCACTATTGACGACATTCACGCGACGATCCACGCCCACCCAACCCTCGCCGAAGCGATTCACGAGGCCACTTTGGATGCTGATGGTCACGCCATCCACTTCTAAGAGAAACTCCTCGTGGCCGAGCTTCCCCAACGCAATTTCCAACCACCTTCGCGTGGATCATCAGGATCCACGAGTTGGGTCTGTGTGATCGACGACGAACAATACGGGCCCATGGAGTTTCGTGAACTTCGTCTTTTGGCCATCGACAAGAAACTACTCGGCCATCACAAGGCCTGGCAATTGGGGGGGAATGAACTCCAGGAGGCCGCCTCCATCGTCGGCCTTATTCCTCCTGAAAAAAAGTGGGTCGACGAACCTCCCCCATCCGACCTCGGTGACGAAGACCCCTACGCGCCACCCAAGGTTCGCACCATCGCCGACGGCCCTCCGGGAGGACTCTACCTGCCCCACCTTCGTCCGACCAATTTCCTCGTTTTCCTTCTGATCCTCACCGTCACGGTCGGGCTCTTTTACGCCGGCTGGAAAATCACCGATCCGGAGATCAAACCCATTCTCTTTTCGCTTGCCGGCCTCGGGTTGCTCTGCTGGATCTTCACCGCCACCGTTTATCTCCATCGCGCGTGGGATATGATGCACATGTTCGGCGCCTCTCTGACCGGCAGCAAGGCAGTCCGCTTCCTCTTCTTCCCCATCTTCAACGCCCTCTGGAGCTTTGTGGCACTCTTCGGATGGGCAAAGCTGTGGAACCAAAATGTCAAAACCCACCCGGGGCTCGCCCCGGCAAGCAAGGTTTTGAGACCATTTTTCTTTCTTTTCCCCATTCTCTTTCTGATCAGCCAGGCACTCCTCATCGTTTACCTCTTCCTTCAAGAATGGCCGGTAAACTTAAAGGACCAAGGCCACCTGATCGCCTTGGGAACCTGGGGCCTCACTGCGATCGTTGGCCTAATCTGCTGGTTTCAAATCAGCCGCTCAATCAACTTTCTCGCGAGGAAGAAATCTTAGCGCCCTTACTCTTTTTCGAGCTCTTTTCTCCCTTTAAGACACCGTTGCGTGTTCTTCCCTTTTCATTGGCTTGCCAATATCGCCGTGTTTTTGCCTCGAGGCAGGTCAACCACCCTCCGCGACAGGCCGCGGTATCAATACAAATGGTATGGCCGGAATCAGTTGGGACTCCCTTCCGCTGGATCGTATGACCACACACAACCAACTTTCCCGAAAAGTGCTTTTTGGCGTCTGGAAACCGCCGCCATGCCATGTCGACCGGATCCTGTTTGGCGAGAGCCTTCTTTGGAGCGACCCCGCCATGGACATAGATCACTTTCTTGGTCTCCAGGTAGGCCCGGCCTTCCTCGATAAACTCCCAGTGACTCTTAGGGATATTGGAAAACTTGGCGTCATACGAAGCAATCGTTTCCAGTCCCCCAACATTGCACCAATAGGTGAGATGCTCGGCCGAGAAGGTCGCCTCGGACATGATGATCTCATGATTTCCCTTGAGAAGCACCAGCTTTGCCTCCCACGGCCAATTGATGAGATAATCAATGACTCCCTTGCTTTCCGGTCCGCGGTCCACGTAATCACCCAACATGATGACCGTGTCTTCCGCTGTGGGAGCCACCGAGGCCAGGAGGGTTTTTAGGGAAGAGAGACATCCGTGGATGTCTCCGATGGCGAGTTTCCGGCTCAAAGTTCTTGTTTCGGTCTAGACCACCTCAAAGGAGCGAGCAAATCCTAAAAAGACTTTATCGATTCCCACTCCTCCTTGTTTCCCCAGATCCTTTGCCACATCAAACCGAGGGCTTGTTTCATCTTCAAATCTCTCGGCCGGTAGGACTCAGCCGCCAACCTGCCATCCTCATCATACTCCAAATGCCATTGGAACATTGGAAGCTGCTGCTTGGTCCCGGTATTCCGCACCTCACCGAATCGCACGTCAATGAAGACCACCTTTCCCTCCGGACCCTGCCTGGCAACCCAGTATCCCCGTGAAAACCACTTCAGTGTTTCGAACGGCTTCCGACCTTCAAAAATTCTCGCGAGATTCCGTTGCTTCGGTAAAAAATCATACTTGGCCGGCTCCCGGTCAAAGGGTGACCAATAGGTCACAAAGAAAGCCTCATCCGTCTCGATCAAGCCACGCCATAACAACGTATTGAAGGGCGTGGGAGCCACCATGACCACCTTCCCATTCGGAAGCTCATCCGCCATGTGACCCTTGATCTGATCGACAGCCCAAAGCTTCATCACAAGGCTAAACAGGACATAAAGACAACTCACCGAAATCGCCACCTTCGCACAGCGGGTTGAAAACTCAGGAAAATCCGGCTCCTCCTCCGGGTCCCGGTCCCCGCGCTTCCACCGGATTCGCCCGACCAAAAACGCCACCCCCTTCCACGGCCAGGAGAGCACACAAACCAGGAGAGGCAGGGTGAAGAAAAGATCGATGATAAAGAGATTGCTCCAAGCCACCCGTTGGTCGGAAAAAGGCTCAAAGACCTGGGTTCCGTAACTCGTGAAAACATCGATCAAAACGTGCGTGCTCCAGACCAAAAAAACAAACCACCCCGCCCGCTTCGCACTGACCTCTTTTTTTCGATGCAACAGTGACAACGGCTTCGCAAACAGAAAACCGGCCACCACCATCATCAAAATCGAATGGGAGATGCCCCGGTGCCAGCGAAGCTGCTCCATCCGATCCAGCCAGGGGAACACGATAATATCCAAGTCCGGCAGGGTTCCAAAGAAGAGCCCCCACGCCATCCCCTTCCAACCAATCTTGCGACCGAGCACCAGCTCGCCCACTACGCCTCCGAGGGCTGCCTGCGTGATTGAATCCACGGCTGGAAACTAAGCGTGATTAACTTTTCATCAAGAGCATCCTCACCCCGACAACCACCAAGAGGAGGCCAAACCCCTTCTGGAGCTGCACATTGGACAGACTCCGCATCAAATCCGCGCCGAACCATGATGCCGCCGCTGCTCCGACAGCGGTCACCGCGACAACCTCCCACCGAATCAAATCAGATTTCAAGGCGTTGTTGATGCTCCCGGAAAGCCCCGACACCACCACGATCGCCAGCGAAGTCGCCACCGCTGTCTTCTGTCCCATCCCAAGGGCAAAGACAAAGGCCGGCACCATGACGATGCCTCCCCCCACTCCGCAAAGCGCCCCAACAAGGCCGGCACAGATTCCCACAACAAGCCCTGTGATCAGTAATTTGGTCATGGGGATGGTATGACGCCTTCACCCTCCTTGAGCAAAGGCGAAACGCTCCCTACCCCAAAAGCTCCGTCCGTGTGAAAATACTCACCACCGGCACTCCGTCCGCTTCGATCGCCGGGCGTCCTCCTTCCTCTCGATCCACGAGAACCAGGCAAAAGACCACCTCGCCACCCGCCGCCCGGATCGCTTCGATGGCTTTCAGGGTCGAGCCGCCGGTCGTGATGACATCATCGACTACCACCACCTTGTCGCCTTCTTTAAAATTTCCCTCGATTTGCTTCCCGCGTCCGTGACCCTTCGGCTCCTTGCGGACCGTGAAAACCTGCAAGGCCTTCTCATCTTCCGCGCTCGCCATTCCCACCACCAGTGAGATGGGATCGGCACCCATTGTCATGCCGCCGATGGCATTCACCTCCAGCCCTTCCGCCTCAATTTTTTCTCTTACGAGATCCCAGCCGCACTCCCCAATCCACTGCGCGCCCCGATTGTCCATGGCCGTCACCCGGCAGTCCACATAAAGGTCACTCTTCTTCCCGGAAGCCAGGGTGAAATCCCCCGTTCGCACCGACTTTTCCAACAACATCCCCTTCAACTGATCCTTCACACTCATCTGGACAGATTGTGCGGGAGGGATCAAAAAAACTCAATTCCAACCCTAACCAAAAAGTTTGCCCCGGATTGTCTGATTCCCACTTCTCCCAAAGATCAGCAAAAAATCCGCACCAAACCCGTCGAAAAGAAAAATTAAATCTCCTCCACCCCGGCGTATCCGAATCCCGGACCGCTCAAGGTACTGAGATCCAAAACCCCTCCCCGTCTCTGATACAAGCCCGGATGCACCTTCAAAAACTCCGCCGAGGCTTCCGGATAAAACTGCATCGCATTGCTCTCCACTCCGCAGATCGTCCCCGCATAAGCCGCCAGCAAAACATGAGGCACCTGCGCCAGGCGGGGATTCGTTAAATCCTGCACCATCAGCGTCATGCCGTGCTCCTTCGCCCAACACAGACTTAAAAGTGCTCCCGTCAATGTCTTGCAGGTTTTCAAAGCCACGCTCGTCCAGCCCAACTCACGACCCAGCCTCACAAAGCGCCAATCGTGCGCACTTTCATCCATGAACAAGGGCTTCCGCTCACTCACCGAATGCACATCAATTTGATTGGCCTCGAGATCGTAGGGAAAGGGTTGCTCCACATAGACAATCCGCTCGTAAATCTCCGCATAATCTGCCGCCACGCGATCAAGGATTTCATTCACATAATCAGGGTCGGTGACCATGCAATTGAAGTCCGTCGTGAGATGAGTCACCCCTTCTTCCAGCGAAATCTTCCCGATGTCCACGAGACGCTGAAAATCCCACTCCAGGTCATTTCCGCGCAGCTTGATCTTAAGACATTTCAAGCCATCGCGCCGAATCCAGTCACGTAGCAGAACCGGGTAACCATCATCCGGCTCGGCGCCTGTCAGCTCCGACTCCGTGATCGGGTCCAGCCCACCCACCAGATGCCAAACCGGCTGTTTCATCTCCGGCTTCACGAGATAATCCGCCGGGTATTTCCCTACAAATTTCTCCGCCGGCTCCAAAAAATGGCTGAGATCTTTCTCACCCAACCACTCTTGATCAAGAAATTCGAAAGCTCCGACATCATGCAACTTTCCGAAGGCATCATAGAGCGCAAGATCGAACGCCGAGAGACAAACCAGCGCCGCCAGATGAGGCATGTGCACCCCCTCTTCGCGTCCCGTATTCTCCTCATCCAACCGGTCCTGCAATTGATCCTCGAGGTATCGATGCCCGGCCACGAAAGGATGCCCTTCCTCCAATTTTCCCACTAAATCCACCCGCAAAACTTCGCAGAACCCCTTCAAGCGATCCTCTCTTTCCTGATACCCCAGCGACGATGGCCAAACCCAGGCCACACTCAGCGGGGTCTCCGCCCAACCCGTCGCCGTCCTTCCTTCACTCTCCACCTCAAGGCCCACCCGCGCGCAGCTGACTTCGGTCAAAGTCTGGTCACCAAACTTCAATGGCATCCGGGTCACCACCGGGACAAAGGAGAGTGAAATTGCGGTGACTTTCATCACGTGAACCTGACGTCCCAAACCGGGAACATCAATCCCCGTTCTGCGCGCCGGTCAGGGTTTTTGTGACATTGCGGCAAATTCTCAGAAAATCTTCCTCGACCATCGTGAGCTGGCGTCCCTCGTGACAGAGCAAGCCCCAGGGCCTGCGCCGACTTGCAATTCCCAGCGGCAATGCCACCAACTCGCCTTTGGCAATCTCGTCCTTCACCACCCACGGAGCCACAATCCCCACTCCGACACCCACCTTGGCCATCTCCTTGATTGCCCCCATGTCACCAAGACTCAGACTCGGCCTCAAACGAACTCCCGCTTCCTCGAAGGACGACTTCAGATAACGATACGTCTCACTGGCACGGGCATAAACGAGGAAGGATTCCTTCCCCACCTCCTCGGCTGCCACCGTCCCCGCCTTCGCCCACGGATGCTCGGGCGAAACGACAAAAACCAATTCATCCTCAAAAATAGGATCAAAACGGGTCCACCCCGGCTCACGCCCACCCATCCCGAGGACGAGATCGATCTCACTGTGATCCAACGACTCAATCAACTCCGAGGTATCACCCGACTCGATATGAATCTCACACCGCGGATAAAGCTCGCGAAATTTTTGCATCACCGCCGGCAACAGATAGGTGCACAGCGTATGCGTCGCCCCCACCCGGAGACGCCCCTGTCCCCAGCGCTTCAAAAGACCCAATTCGTCTTGGGCTTTTTCCAGCTCCGCAATCGCCGCCTTAAACCGACGCAGCAAAATGGTCCCGTTCTGCGAAAGCGCCACCCGCTTCCCCGCACGCTCCACCAACTGGCAATCGAGCTGGGTCTCCAGCGCCCGAATGGAATGGCTCACCGCCGACTGCGTCACGCCAAGCCTCTCGGCGGCTTTGGTAAAGCTCTCGGTCTCGGCAACCGCCACCAGTGACCTCACCTGTCTCAAATCCGGAAGCTCTGTCATTTCTGGTCAT
>CALFSW010000312.1 GCA_937916505.1 uncultured Verrucomicrobiales bacterium
TGCTAAAGTCCATTGCCGGAGTCTCTTTCCTGATTTAAAAAAAACGATGGATGACAGCGGTGAAAGTTTCGAAATCTGCCTTCGATGCGGGGAACCAAACCCGGAGGGCACCTCCCGCTGTCTGAAATGCAAATCCCCCCTCGACCCGTCCGCTCGTGATCATCCCTGGGAACTAAAAACAGCCAACCATCACGCCTATTCCGATGCCGCCAGCCCTCGAAGCAAACCCATCATCTTCTGGGGAGTTTGGCTTTATTTCGGTCCATCCGCGATCTTTATGATCATCCTCATCCGCGACTTCCTCACAGGATACCTGGGCGACGACCCCTTCTACCAGCTCGATTCAAGTGCTTTGATTTCCCTCATCCTCCCTCTTGGCTATGGCCTCCTCTCCATTTGGGCCCTCTGGTCCGTCACCAAGGGTTACCTGGGAAAGCGATCTGAGCCCTAATCCCATCCCCCTTGGCTTCCCGTCCTCACCTTTCGGATTTCTTTAGAGTTCCAAATTCCCGCATTTCAGGTTTTCCTCAACCCGTGGCGGACACCCAAACATTCCTCCTTCCCCTCGGCGACCTCACTCTCCGGGATGGCGGCCGTATTCCCTCGGCGCAGCTCGCTTACGCCACGTGGGGTGAATTGAACGACGATCAATCCAATGCCGTCCTTCTCTTCCACGCCCTCTCCGGCACCCACCACGTCTCCGGACACCACCCTTCCACGCCCGAAGGCTGCGACTACTGGACCGAGGAGCTCCACGACGGATGGTGGAACGAAATGGTGGGACCCGGCAAAGCCATCGACACCGACCGCTTCTTTGTCATCTGCGCCAACTACCTCGGCGGCTGCTACGGCTCCTCCGGCCCGGCCAGCATCAACCCCGAAACCGGCAAGCCCTTCGGCTCCGCCTTCCCCCATCTCAATGTCGCCGACGTTGTCGACGCCCATCTCCCTCTCCTCGACCACTTCGGCATCGAAAAACTCCACTCCGCCATCGGTCCCTCGGTCGGCGGACTCTGCACCCTCACCTTCGCGACCCGGCATCCCGACCGCGTCGGCAAGGTCATCCCCATCGCCAGTGGTTTTAAGACCACCGTCCTCAACCGCCTCATTCTCTTCGAGCAAATCCTCGCCATCGAGAATGACAAGCATTTCAACGGCGGCGATTACTACGACTCCGAGTATCCCCGCATCGGACTTTCCCTTGCGCGCATGATCTCGCACAAGACCTTTGTCCACCTCGACACCTTCGAACGCCGCGCCCGCCGCCAACTCGTCCACGAAGAGGAAATGCTCTCCTGGTATCAGGTCCGCGACACCTTCCAAAGCTACATGCTCCATCAGGGGAAGAAATTCACCGAGCGCTTCGACGCCAACACCTACCTCCGCATCATCGACATGTGGTCGCGCTACAACGCCGTCCTCCAGGGCGACGCCGACTCACCTGAAGATCTCTTCGCCCGCTGCCAGGCCGCCGGCCACAAGTTCCTCATCTTCTCCATCGACTCCGACTTTTGCTTTTATCCCGAGGAGCAAGCCGAACTCGTCAAACACCTCGAAGAGGCCGATGTGGACACCATGCACATCACCGTCCACTCCGCCAAAGGCCACGACTCCTTTCTCCTCGAGCCCGAACTCTACACTCCCCACATCCGCGAACTTCTCGCGGATTAATCCCCAGCCCCAAAGGGGTGATCTATCGTAGCCCGGTGCAAAACGGAGTGACGCCCTGGGGTTTTCATTCCACAATCTCACGACCAAGCCCATCGCTCCGCCGCGACGATCAAACACCCGCAGACAACCCCCCTCAACCCCGCCAGCAAAATTCATCATGAAGAGCCTCAGACTCATTCTTCTCTTCCTCCCCGTTGTCGCTTTCGCCAAACCCTTCCAAATCGAAATCATCGATCGCGAGAACGGCTGGCCCGTCCCCCTCGTCCAACTCACCACCACGCACAACCTCACCTTCGTCACCGACAACGCCGGACTCATCGCCATCGATTCCCCCGAGCTCATGAACCGCGAAACGTGGTTCACCCTTTCCAGCGATGGCTACCAACTCCCTGCTGATGGCTTCGGCTTTCATGGCTTCCGCGCCACTCCCACTCCCGGCGGCACCCACCAGATCAAGGTCGACCGCACCATCATCGCCAAACGCCTCGGCCGTCTCACCGGAGCCGGCATCTTCGCCGAGAGCCAAAAACTCGGCAAACATCTCGATTGGAAAGAAAGCGGGATCTTCGGTTGCGACAGCGTCCAGACTACCATCCACCGTGGCAAAAAATTCTGGACCTGGGGAGACTCCCATCTCGCCCACTACCCGCTCGGCATCTTCCACATGACCAGCGCGACCACTGAGCCCCGGCCACTCAAATCCTTCGAACCGCCCCTCAAACTCCCCCTCAATTATTTCCGGGCCCCCAACAAACGCCCCCGCCCGGTCGCCCAACTCCCCGGCGATGGCCCCACCTGGCTCAATGGCTACCTCAGCCTTCCCGATCAAAACGGCGCCACCCACCTCGTCGCCACCTATTCAAAAATCCGAAACTTCCTCGACGTCTACCAACTCGGCCTCTGCCATTGGAATGAAGACACCCAAAATTTCGACCCCTTCAAAGTTCTCTGGAACCATCACCCCGATTCCCCCAAGCCTCCTCCCGCACCCGAAGGCCATCCCGTCATCCACACCCATCCCGATGGCCAAAAGTGGGCCTACTTCGGCGACCCCTTCCCCACCCTCCGCGTCCCCGCCACCTTCGAAGCCTGGCAAGACCCCGCACAATGGGAGCATCTCAAACCCCAGCCGCAGGTCCCCACCATCAACGGCCAAGAAATCAAACCCCACCGAGGCTCCATCACCTGGAATTCCTTCCGTAAAAAATGGGTCACCATCTTCACCCAACTCAACGGCAAACCCTCCCCCCTCGGCGAACTCTGGTATGCCGAAGCCCAAAACCCCACCGGCCCCTGGGGCCCCGCCATCAAGATCCTCAGTCACGCCACCTACACCTTCTACAACCCCCGCATCCACCCCGACCTCTCGCCGAAAGGAAGCCCCATCCTCATCTTCGAAGGCACCTACACCACCTTCTTCTCAAAATCCCCCACCAAAACCCCACGCTACGACTACAACCAAATCCTCTACCATCTGGACCTCAAAGACCCCGCGCTTGCCCCCAAAACAGAATGATCTGAACTAGCCCATCATTCTCCTTAAAAGCCACGTTCCGAACCAGACTTTCCTGGAGATCGCCAGAGAAGGTTTCTTTTAAAGAGAAAGCCTCACCGCCCGCCACATCATCCCGTAAACTTCCTTGCGGGTCACTTTCACCCGCGCCTCCCACTCTTTCCAATCCGACTTCTCAAGCCGATCCAAGGTCTTCCGCCCGATCATCGCCGGCAGCACCGTTCCAAATCGCATGCGCTTCCCGTTCAGCGCCTTCGCGTATCGATCCGCATCATCCAACCCCGCCCGCGCCTCCGCGATCCACCTCTGCCGCTCCCGCATCAACTCCTCCCGCGACTCCGCCCCCGGCAAATAACACCGCCCATTCTCCAAATCCTCAGGCACATCACGCAAAATATTAATCAGCTGCAAACTCCGCCCATAAGCCTGCCCCCACGCCATCATCTCCTCCCGACTCTCCTGCGCAAAATCTCCCTCCACCCCAAAGCCAATCTCCGTCCAGAACTCCCCCACACACCCCGCCACCTGATAGGTATAGTGTCTCAACTCCTCATCCGATTTCAATCCCACCACGCCCTCTCCCTCAAACCGATCAAGGTCCCACATCTGCCCCTCGGTAATAATCCCCACCACCTTTCTAACCGATTCCTGCTGCCACTCCGGCAACGCCCCCAGCGCCCCAACACACTCATCAATTCTCGCCATCAAAACCCTCTCACCCTCCGGCAAACCCTCCACTTCAGGCATCTCAAATCTTCCCCCGCAATTCACCACTTCCACAAAACGCCCCAACAGCTCCCGCCTCTCCCCGACCCCAAGTTCCCCCGCATCCGCAATCGTGTCACTTGCCCTCGCCAGCAAATACCCCACACTCGTCGGCGCCCGAAACCCTTCCGGCAAAAATCGCAGACTCAGATAAAAAGAACGCGAAACATCCTTCAAAACCTTCGTACTCAATCCAGCTTTCATCGCCACTCCCCCACTCATCCCCCAAAACCCCTCAAACGACAAGCCTTAGCCGCCCCCGACGGAATTTGAAGTTGAAGTGTTCAGTTCGAAAGTCCCAAAACCAAGCCCCCATGAACCAAGCCCAAAAAATCTCTGCGACTCCACGCCCAAAGTGCCTAACATGGGTATCTGCGCGAGATATCCCCCTCAACCAAGCCTCCAAATTCCTCCGCTGCTCTGCTGCTCTGCTGCTCTGCGTGAGACAAATCCCCAACCAAGCCCCCCAAGTCCTCCCACCCCCACCCAAAAAAATCACAAGCCCTCCTTTCTGAGCCCAAGTCCCCGCTCTCTCCCAATTCAGCGTTGAGTGTTCGACGTTCGACGTTCAGCGTTCAAGGAGTGCATCTCTACCTCCACATCCCCTTTTGCCACCGCATCTGCCCCTATTGCTCCTTCTACAAACACACCCCCGGCAAAACCGACCTTGGCGCTTTCGTCGACGCCCTCCTCGCCGAAGCCCGCTTCGCCGCACAAAAAGACCTTCCCCCGGTCAAAACCATCTACTTCGGTGGCGGGACCCCCTCGATGCTCTCGCCCACCCACCTCACCCGGCTCTTCACCGGCCTCCGCGAAGCCTTCGACTTTTCCAACATCGAGGAAGTCACCCTCGAAGCCAACCCCGCCACTTTCACCTCCCGCACCGCCCAACTCTATCAGGACCTCGGCGTCACCCGCGTCTCTCTTGGCGTGCAATCCTTCCTTGGAAAGCACCTCGAAACCCTCGGCCGCGAACACACCCCGATGCAGGCCATCACCTCCGTCCACCTCCTCCGCGAAGCCTCCGACCTCGAGGTCAATATCGACCTCATCTTCTCCGTTCCCGGCCAATCCCTCCTCGATTGGGAAGACACCCTCACCCAGGCCCTCGCCCTCCAACCCGAACACCTTTCCGCCTACAATCTCACCTACGAAGAAGACACCGCCTTCTTCGAAAAATTTCAAACCGGCGACTACCAGGACAATCCCGATCTCAACGCCGAAATGTTCTCCCTTGGCGAAGAAATCCTCACCACCGCCGGCTACGAACACTACGAAACATCCAACTACGCCCTCCCCGCGAAACGCTCCCGCCACAACGAAGGTTACTGGGTCGGCAACGACTACCTCGGCCTCGGCCCCTCCGCCGTCTCCACTCTCAACCGAACCCGACACCAAAACGTCTGCGACACCGCCGACTACCTCAAGCGCATCGCCTCCCTCGGCCACGCCCAGGACGACATCGAAATCCTCGACGATGAAGCGTGGCGCCTCGAGCGCATCGCCCTCCAACTCCGGACCGCCGAAGGCCTCCCCCTCGAATTCCTGGCCCCCAACACCAATCTCGCCTCCATCAGCCACCTCGTCGAAGAAACCGCAACCCACCTCCGCCTCATCGGCGAAGGCCCCCTCCTCGTCGACTCCATCGCAGCCGAACTGGCGTAAGATAGCAAAAGACCTCCTTGCCAAAATCACCTCAGATAAATATGCCAGCATACTACGCGAGTTTGATCGAAAATAAATATGCCGAATAAATATGCCGAATAAATATGCCGAATAAATATGCCGAATAAATATGCCGGGCATGAATGGCACGAACTTAAGCGGCTTTGGGAGATTTCTTTCGGTAGGCGGTT
>CALFSW010000313.1 GCA_937916505.1 uncultured Verrucomicrobiales bacterium
GACCCGCACCACCATGGTGGCGTTGAACTGCTGGTTGAAGTCCACCGACGCGTCCCACACCAGCTCCTTCGCGGCAGGCGTCGGCGTGGCGTTGACGCTGGTATCGCCACTGAGCGCGGTCACCGGCACAGTGAAGCTCGTCCCCGAGTCGTCCGAGATCTCCACGGACATTGAGAGCGTGTCGGAATCGGCATCCGAGACCTCGAAGGTGATATCGACCAACTTCGTCCCGGCGCGCTGGGCGGAGACGACATTGGCGACCACCGGGTCGGCGGCGTGGAGCGGGAGGGCGGCGAGGAGGGCAAGCGCGGGGCCTGCGAAGTGGCGAAGTTTCATGACTGGTTGGGAGGATTATTCTTACATTATAGTTGGCTGGATGCAGGCATCCGATCTGAGATGCTGGCCGGATTCCCCCGGTCAGCGCGTGATCATCTCTGTGACATGAAAATCTCACGCTCTATGGGAGTCGAGACATTGACGATGCGACCGGCGTGAAAAAATGTGCAAAATTTCTTCCGCAGTTGTCAATTCACAATCAGCCTCCCCCTCCCCCTCCCCCTCCCCCGGTCCGCAAGGTTTGGATGAGGAAAAGATTCCAGATAAGATGAATGGAATAATGGCTTCGTTCGCGCAGTATTCAGAAAAACATGGCTTCTGCTTCATTGATATTCCCGCACCGGCGCTCGGCTCTCAACCTGGCTGGGGCCACCGTCGTGGCGCTGCTGGCGGGACAGATTGCGGCGAAAGCTGAAGCATCTCCGGTTAAGCTGAATCCAACCCAACTGCATGACCAGGCATTGACGGTGATGGAGAACTATTGTGTCTCCTGTCACGGACCGGACAAACAGAAGGGAGATATCCGGCTCGATGAGCTGGACGCGATCGATCCGGTTGATTTGCAAAAGCTCTATGCCTTGGCCAAAGAGGCCGTTCACTTCGAGGACATGCCACCGGAAAAGGCCGACCAGCCAAGTGAGGCTGAACGCAAGCTCCTGTTGCAGTGGCTGGATAGCAAGCTAACGGGCGATGCCGCCAAGGCGCTGGCTGAAAAACTTGCCCGCTTCGAGTATGGCAATGTGGTTAGGCATGAGGAGCTTTTCTCCGGCAAGCACGCCAAGCTTCCCGCCTACACCCACGACCGACGCTGGATCATCAGCGAGTATATCTTCAGCGAGAAAACGAATCGCCTTTTGGACTACAATCCGACCCGGAAAATCTACGGCACGACCCACCGCGTCCGAGGTGACAGCGGGATCCACTGGAGCCCGAAGACGGAACATGGCAACAAGTTCCGGAGGACGATCACGAATCCCTTTCTTCTTCCTGAGTCGGTTGGCGTGCGCTACTCCATGCACAATCGTCTCACCACCGGGCATTTGCTGACGATTGTGGGCAACGCCAAGCGGATCGCAGGCCATATGTCGTCCCCGTCGGTGATGAAGGCACAGTACCCGGCGATGTATGCCCTGATGCAGGACGAGCTGCAGCATCGGGAAATTTTGCAGTCACGCGAAGACTTCCTGGCCGCCGACACGTTCATGGATCGCCTCCTTAAGGAGATTTATGGCGACAAGCACGAGGCTCTCTTACCCAAACTTGAGCGGATCGAGATTCCTTTCCCGGGCATGCGGAAAAGAAAGTTCCCCGGGGAAAAAACGTACCGCATTCAACGCTCCGAGTTCCTCAACGGGATGGACAAGCAAGACGTCGACGCGGTCTTTCGAAGCATCGTGACTTGCAAGGAAACTCCCTACGAAGTCACCGAGGATTCGGCCAAGGTAATGAAGGATGACCAGGGGTCTCCCTGGACACCTTACTTGGACAACCAGCGCGAAGACTATGAAAAGATCATCCTGCAAGCCGAACGTGACTGGGGCAGGCAAGGCATCTCCGCTTATCGCATCCAGAACCGGATCACTTTGATGAAGGTGTTCTGGGATCACTGGGACATGGATCTCATTTACCGCGAAGCCAGGAAGGGTAGCCCGGCTCCAGCCTACAAGCCCTTAAGTGATGGGGAGATGCAAGTGATCGCGGCAACGATCAAGAAGCATCGCAAGAAGGGCGACAGCTACCAGGCGATCATCGAAAAATGCGTATCCGACTGGACCGCGTCGTTCGAGAAGGAACGCGAGTCGGCGGCCGGTGCGGATGATGCCCGGATCGACGCATTGATCGATGAGTTGTTTGCCAGGGTTTTTGAGCGTTCGCCGAGTGAATCGAAGCGTGCCGAAAATCGCGAACTGCTCAAGCTGTTCATGGCGAAACTCGAGCCGCAACAGGCGATTGCCAAGCTGATCGAGTCCTTGATCTTGAATACCGAGTTTGCCTACCGCCACGAATTTGGAGCGGGTGCTCCCGATGAGCAAGGACGACGGATGATGCCGCCCAGGGATGCCAGTTATGCCCTCGCCTATGCGCTGTCCGACTCAAGTCCGGACGAGGAACTGGCGAAAGCGGCACGAGAAGGCCGACTCAAGACGCGTGAGGACTACGAGCGCGAGGTGCGCCGCATGCTCAAACTCCGCGACCGTTGGACGATTGTCGACGAAGCGGTGCAGGCGGCGAATCTCAACCCCAGCGTGACGAACCAGCCGATCCGGAAGCTGCGGTTCTTCCGCGACTTCTTTGGCTATCCCAAGGCGCTCAAGGTTTTCAAGGATGATAGCCGGTTTGGGGCCGGTCGCCATGAACAGGCTGTCAGCAGACTGATCGAAGAGACGGACATGATGGTCGAACACTTTCTCGAGAAGGACGAGCGGGTCTTTGAGGAGTTGTTGACCACCGATAAGTTCTACATTTTTCATAACGGCGACAACGCGTCGATGACGGCCGCGTCCGAATTGCTGAAAACAATCTACCAAAAATTCAAAGACCAAGACTGGCAGGAATGGAAGCCGGAAGACGTCGCGCCGCACGAGGCATTTTTGAGAGAGCACTGGGAGTTTCAACGTGAGAAAGAGGGCGATCACCCCAAAATCCTCAGGAAGCTCCAGCGGATGATGACCGGGCTTGAGCTGCACTTTAGCGAAGGCCAATCCGGCGCTCTCCCTTACATGAAAAACGGGATGGGATTCTGGCACGGCGGCCCGGTGCTCGGGCGCTCCGGACAGCAGATGCGTGGCGAACAGGTCACGACCTACTGGAACCTCGACTGGCGGACGTGGGACTACCCCGGCCACCAGCCCGCGAAGATCCCCAACCGCAAGGGCATTCTCACCCACCCCGCCTGGCTCATTGCTCATTCACAGAATCTGGAGACCGACCCGATCCACCGGGGCAAATGGATCCGGGAAAAGCTCCTCGCCGGGACCATTCCCGATGTCCCGATCACGGTTGATGCCGTGATTCATCCGGACAAGGACAAGACGCTCCGGCAGCGCATGGAGGTTCGCACCGGCGAGACCTACTGTTGGCGCTGCCACCAAAGAATGGATCCCTTGGGCTTCCCGTTTGAGAACTACGACGACTTTGGTCGCTTCCGCACGAAGGAAAAGCTCGAGCATCCCGACAACCTGATCAAGGCGGCCAAACGCGACGAGCTCAACGAGTTTGGCGCTTCGCTGGAGGAGTTTAAAACTCTGCCGGTCGATGCCCGTGGCGTGCTGAAAGGCACCGGCGACCCCAAGCTGGATGGTAAGCTCAACGATGCCTTCGACCTGATCGACCGCCTCGCGAAATCCGCAAAAGTGCGCCAGTCGATCATTCGTCACGCCTTCCGTTTCTTCCTGGGACGCAACGAGAGGCTCTCTGATTCCAAGACGCTGATCGACGCCGAAAAAGCCTATCTGGACAGCAATGGTAGCTTTGACGCCGTGATTGTTTCCCTCCTGACTTCCGACTCCTTCATTTACCGCAAACCCAAAGACAAAGATGACTCTCAATAGACGCGAATTTTTCAAGACGACTACCCTTGGCACCGCTGGTCTGGCGCTGACGCCGTCGTTCAACCCATTACTCGCTGCTCCGGCCGACGGCAGGGCCCGCTCTCCGCATCGCTTTGTCTTTGTGCGCAAGTCAAACGGCAACCTGACCAATCAATTCGGTCTGCCTTCGTTTTCATCCGATGAGCTCAAGAAGCACGAAGAGAAGCAAGCCTTTGAGGTGGGCCTCGACAAGCACGAGCTCCCTGAATGGCTCAATGCGCTGGATGGGCACAAGGAGGACATGACCATCCTCCACGGGATCTCGATGGCGGTCAGCGGAGGTGGTCATTATTCCTACTCCGGCTGCATGGGAGCCTACAAGGCGGGGCGCGATATCCTCAGTAATATCAAGAGGGCCACGATCGACTTTGAACTGGCCAGCTTGTTTCCCTCGCCCTTCGGGCACGTCGAAATGTCGCTGGCGGTGCCTCACGGACGGGATCACCGGACAGGGATCGTGTCAGGATATTCCGCGCCTGCTCCCAAGCAGCGCAACTACTGCTACGCCGATCCCATGACGGCCTACAACGAGTTGTTTAAGTCGGTCACCAACACCGACGAAGTGGCATCCGACAACGCGCTCCTGAGCTACCTCCACGGCCAGGAATCCCAAAGACTCAATGGGCTCGATGGTGACGAACGGCTGAAGATCAGCGATCAGGTCGATTCGCTCCAGTCGATCCGTGATCGCAATACCAAAGTTGCCGCACTGGGTGATGTCATCACGAAGCACTTGCCAAAAGTCGATCCGATCCACGCCAATGGTGGTTCGGATGCCACCGTGCCAGAGAAGCAGGCTGCCTTTACCGAGATCATTGTGGCCGCCCTCGCTTCCGGTCTGACCAACGTGGTGACCTATACCATCGATGATCTGGGCTCGGATATTACCTCCTTACCCGAGAACGATGAGAAGACCAATATCCACGCCGTGGGTCACGGTCAGGGTGGACGTTCGGCCTTGATGCGCAACGTGATTAAAACGCATCACATGAAACAGGTGAATACCCTGGTCACCAGGCTCAAGGCGATCCCCGAAGGGAAAGGCACGATGTTCGACAACACCACGATCATCTACATGCCCGAGACCGGATCCGGCCACCACGGTCCGGATACGGAAGCACCCATGGTCATCATGAGTGGAAAGAATTCCAAACTCGATATCGCCGGGCGCTACATCCGCCTGCCCTTCCATGGCACCGAGGGCCACAAGACCCTGAGTAACTGGTACACCACCTTACTCAACGCCTACGGCAATCCGGTCAAGCACTACGGAGATCTCGATCTCACCATGCAGCGCAACCGCCTGTCACAAGAAGGCGCGATTGGTCAGCTCATGGTCTAGACCATTTGCCAAAAGTGATTGCGGGAAAAGGCCGAAAAATAGGCTCAGAATATGGAGCGTGGGTTTGCAACCCTACGTCATCAGCCCAAGCAGCCATCTTGCCCCATCCTCACATCGCAAGACCGAAGCGGTGATAGCATCACGCGATACGACCGCCCCCTCGAAGACTTCCGCAAACACCCTAAACTTTAATTAAGCTCATTCCCTAATTAAGAAACACCCCCTAAACTTAAATAACAAGTGGGCGGTTTCAAACAGCTAAGGAATAACAGGGCGTTTGGTTGGCTGGGCTATTCTTGGATGGGGGCTGCGGTTTTGATGA
>CALFSW010000314.1 GCA_937916505.1 uncultured Verrucomicrobiales bacterium
AAGCGGGAATCCCTTGCAGATCTTTGGCTCCAGCTCAAAAGTTGACGCGAATGAGTGGTTGGTTGACTCGGAACAGAGTATCAATATCCGTTTCAACAGGGACTATCAGCTGCTACTGTCTATCAATGGTCTGACCGCCACGTTGCTTTTGGATAACAAAGATTTTATCAGTCACTCATTCGAAGCACGTTTGGATGAAACCGGATTTGCATACCTGCCTAACGACGGCATGGTCGGGGTCGGCACCGATAATTCAAAGGCCTACTTTGATAATGTCATGGTGCAGGTGTTGCCGCCCGAAATCACCTTTACCGACACGGATGATTTCAGTGACGGCCAAGCCAACTTGTTCACCGGTGAACAAAGCGGTGACTGGCAGGTCAACGATCAACGTTACGAGAACAGCCTGCCCAGTGGTCTGGCCACCAGCCTGATGGATATCGGCCTGCCAGCGGGTCTCGAAACCAGCTCAGTAATGGTGGCCGAG
Organism: uncultured Verrucomicrobiales bacterium; assembly: GCA_937916505.1. Lineage (GTDB taxonomy): Bacteria > Verrucomicrobiota > Verrucomicrobiia > Verrucomicrobiales > Akkermansiaceae > SW10. Next base: position 488 of record CALFSW010000314.1, read on the forward strand.
ATGACCTTTAACAGCGATGCCCTGGCGGGCTTTGTGTTTGACGCCTACTCCGACACGGATTTCAAGTTTGCCGGGCTGGATGCGGCAAGCGGACAGGTGGTTATCGGGCATAGCACCCGTGCCGGCAGTCTGGTTTATGATGCCACCATTGCTGCAGGGATTACCACCGGGACGGATTATGAGCTGGGTATTTATTTGAAGGGCACCACGGTTTCACTCACGCTGAATGGCGGCCAAGTGCTTGGACATATATTTAACGGCTTGGTGGTCGACGGCAGATTCGGGGTGCTGAGTAATGGAGCGAGTTCCTTTGATGAAGTGATGGTGCAGACCGACGACCCGGCATTCCGTGTCACCGATCCCGACAACCAGGCGCCGGTGGCGCTTGATGATTCCGCTGGCGTGGACGAAGATACGGCCATAAGCCTCGATGTGCTGGCTAACGACTCCGATCCGGATAGTGCTGACACGCTGACGATCACCGCGGTCACCCAGGGCTCGGCGGGCGGTCTGATTAGCACCGACGGTAGCCTGATTAGCTACGATCCGACCGGAGTGCTCAATAGCCTGGCCGCCGGTGAAAGCGTGACCGATACCTTCGGCTACACCATCAGCGACGGCAACGGCGGCTTCGCCAACGCAAGCGTCAGCATTACCGTGACCGGCCTGAACGACACGCCGGTGGTGCTGGAGGACGCGGCCGTGACCACGGAAGACGCGACCGTGACCATTGATGCACTGGCCAACGACAGCGATCCGGACAACAGTGATAGCCTTACTATCAGCAGTGTGACCCAGGGGTCTTATGGTGGCCTGGTCAGTTTCACGGCCGGCAGCTTGGTCTACGACCCGAACGGCCAATTCGACGCGTTGCTGCTGGGTGAGAGCACCACCGATACCTTCAGCTACACGGTTAGCGACAACAACGGCACTACGGCCACCACCACTGTCACCGTCACTATCAACGGTATATCCGCCGGTAACCGCGCGCCGCTGGCCGAGGACAATACCTTGCAGACCGATGAGGACACGCCGCTGCCGATCACGGCCGCCGAGTTGCTCGCCAACGACAGCGACCCGGACGGCGACGCACTGGTAATCATCTCCATTACCCAACCGGCCAACGGCATGCTGACGCCCAACGGCGACGGTAGCTGGAGCTATGCGCCGAACGCTAATTTCAACGGCACCGACAGCTTCAGCTACACCGTGTCCGACGGCCAGGGGGGCACCGCGACGGCTGACGTGATTATCACCGTTAGCCCCGTGAATGATGCTCCGACAGCAGATACGGACAATTACGAGGCAACGGAAGGCACGCCACTGACCATCACTATTGCCAGCCTGCTTGCCAATGACGCCGATATCGATGGCGATGTGCTCAGCGTGACCGATCTTTTGCAGCCAGCCGATGGCAGCCTTGTGAATAATGGCAACGGCACCCTGACCTATACATCGGATATCGAGTTTATCGGCGAGGATACGTTCAGTTACCGGGCTAATGATGGTAGTCTGGCATCAGATCCGGTGACCGTCACGATCACCGTGTCCCCCTTGATTACCGGAACCGAAACCTACACCATGGATCAGGCGCTGACGATTCCGGATAATGGTTTCATCATCTCCACGATCAATGTAGGAGACTCCTTTAATATCCTGGACATCAATATTGAACTGAACCTGACCCATTCGCGTAATTCGGATCTGGAGGTTGTTCTTATCAGTCCGCACGGCATACCGATCGAGTTGTTCAATAGCATCGGAGGAAAAGGTAAGAACTTCATCGATACAACCCTTGACGATGCAGGCACAACCCTGATCTCCGACGGTTCGGCCCCGTTCACAGGCGTATTCCGGCCGGTTGGTGACCTGGGCAGTCTGGAAGGTCTTGACGTGAAGGGCAATTGGACTCTCGAAATCTATGACTTGAAGCGACGCAAGACGGGAACGCTGGAAAGCTGGTCCATTGTTGTAGAACGCGGGTCCGCATTGATGGCAGCCCAGCCTGCCAACGAAGACACACAACAGTCTCCCGAATTGGATAATGCCACACTAGAGTATTTTGCAGACATCGGACTCCAGCTTTGGGCTGAATCCGGCCTGGTCGATGACGAGGCACTGGCCGGCATCAAGGACGTGCGTTTCGAGGTTGCCGACCTTGCCGGGCTCCTGTTGGGCCTGGCAGACAATGGCATCATCCAGGTGGATGTGGACGCAGCCGGCCATGGTTGGTTCGTTGACCCCACGCCATTAGAGGGCAGCGAATTCGAGTTGAGCGCTAATGGTGGGTTGCTGGTTGCCACCGCCGACAGCGCTGCGGATGGGAAAATCGATCTCCTGACCGTGCTCATGCATGAAATGGGCCACATGCTGGATCTTGGACATGGGGATGGGGACGAGCTGATGGCCGAGACCCTCGCGACCGGAGAACGGCATTTGCCCGGAGGAATCGAGCTGACGGATAGCAGTGAGACCATTTCTGAATTGGAGGAGCTGTATTTCAATGCCTACGGAAACCCCATCGAGCACTACGGGGCCGTCGACACCGGGCTCGCCCACATGAATCAAAAAGGCGCCATCAAGCAGTTCCTGGCTTGATAACCGGGTCCCTACTTGTTCAAAAAGAGGTCGCTCTTCACGACGAGGTGAACGAGATCGCGCAGACGGTTTTGTTTCTCTCCGACCTTGGTGATGATGCGGTTGATCTCTCCCCGGTCGGTGGCCTCGAGTTTCCGTCCGGTGGCATAGACCATCATTTTCTCGGTGAGGCAGCGCACGATTAGCGGCTCACGTTCTTTGAGCATTTGTTTGAATTCGATGATGTCAGCAATCTCCGTTCCGTTAGCCATCGTGGTCTTGGTGTCGATGGGCTCGCGTGAACCCCGGTAGCGGTCCCTCCAACGACCCACGACATCAAAGTTCTCGAAGGCGAATCCCATCGGGTCGATTTTCGCGTGGCAGCTATAGCAGGAATCGTTTTTACGGTGTTGTTCCAACCGTTGCCTGATGGTCACGGTTCCGCGCGTGTCGGTTGGGAGTGGCTCGATATCCGGCGGCGGAGGTGACGGGGGTGTCCCGAGAACATTTTCGAGCATCCAGGTGCCGCGAATGACCGGAGAGGTATCAACTCCATTGGCGGTGGCTGTCATGACGCCGGGTTGCGTGAAAATGCCACCACGTCGCGGGTCGTCCAGTTTGACTTTGCGTAAGCGGGCTCCGCGAATGTCCTCGCGCCGATAGATCCACTTGGCGAGGACCTGATTCATGTAGGTGTAGTCTGAATCGATGAATTGCTCGATCCTGCCATTCGTTTTGAGAATCTCTTCGAAATAGGTGGTGACTTGCTTGAATAAAATCGGTTCGACCTTGAGGTTCTTGTAAAACTGAAAGTCACCACCGGAAGGGGGCATCTTGCCCAGCTTGTCGAGTCGCAGCCAAGCCGAGGTGAAATGTCTGACAAAGGCAGCGGCCTTGGGGTCCCTCAACATGCGCTCGACCTGCCGGTCGAGTTCATCAGGTTGACTCAACGTTCCCGCCCGGGCTAGCTCGAACAGTTTGGCGTCCGGCATCGACGACCAGAGGAAATAACCCAGTCGTGACGCGAGCGCAAAATCATCAAGTCGTCCGGGTTTCTCCTTGAGGTAAAGAAACTGTGGTGAACAAAGAATCGCGGCGTAGCCATTCTGCATGGCGCGGATGAGAAGAGGGATCACTTCCTTGTCCTTCTTTTTAGGGATCGAGCGCAGGCTCTCAACCGAGAGTTTCGCGTGCAGGGAGCCGGGTTCGGTCCAGCCGGCGCGCAGTCCGTTGGGCGCGCCGTAAGCAAAGTATTCGACACGAATTGAATGTTCTCCCCCGTTCAGTTTGATCTTTCCCTTTTTCAAGGTCTGCCCGTGCAGGCCGTCGTGTTCGACAACCTTGGTGCCATTGATGAGGATTCGAGCCCCGTCGTCGGAGGCCATTTCAAAGGTGTATTCACCGGCGCGTTTTGCGGTGAGTTTTCCTTCAAAGACCACTCCGTAGTGCTCATTGCGCTTGGCGACACCAATGTCGAGGTGGCCTTTTGGAAGTTTCCCTGTTGCGATTGGATGGAGTTTGTCGAAGTCCGGCAACTTGCTCCACTTCCCTTCGTAGACCCGATAGGTCAGATCCTGAATCCCGTCGACCATTGGGACGACCGGTTCGATTTGATGACGCAGGACAAGTTGCACGAAAGGTTCGATCTCCGCTGCCTCAACCGGACGTCTGAAGGCACGTTCGGCGAAGGACTTCATGAGCTGCCGGATCTCGGTTTCTTCACCGGATCCATTTCCGTAAAGGGCGGTGTGGCTTTGCGGTGGCCAGGTTTCGATGAGGGGTTCGACCGTCAAGCTGTGAATGCGCAGATGCGGTGCCTGATATTTTCCGTCTTTGAAGAGAGCCTTTGCCATCTGGAGTGGCCAGGTTTCATGGGCTTCCTTGTCGATCTTCTTGTCGGGACGTTCGGTGAGAAGTTCGGGGTGGAACTTTTTGAGAATATTCTCTACGCGGAAGGCACGGTCATTGGGTCCATTCTCCCAGCCGATCCAAGGAGTCCAGGTTTTGTCCATCCAGACTTCATGGGTGAAAGTGTGCTTCTTTCCATCTTCCGGGAGCGACCAGAGAGCCAGCGGGGTCGAGGTGATTCCGGCAAGGCCACCGTTTTTGGTGTCGGCCATGTTGAGACAGAGTTGGAAGGGATCGCGATCTTCGAGCTTCGTCAATTCACCCCAAGGATGCTTGTCGGAATTGTGAGCGGAGGCTTCCACCGTGATGCGGTATCGTGCCGGGACTCCGACTCCGCTGCGCAGGTCGGTTGGGGAAAGACGCCCCTTGTTTTCGTATCCGGTCGCGATCATGTCGTAATCGGGATTGATTTCGCGCGACGCCGTTTCGATCAGATGCCCGCCCCGTCCCTTGATCAGGTGTCCGGAGAAGCGGCGTGCCCCGACGATGGGTTTGGGCTCGAGATGGGTGGCGTGTGCAAGCGTTTCCTCCGCTGCAGTCAAGGTGAGCTTCAAGAGGAAATCGGACATCACCAGTTTGTCACCGAGATTAAAGAAGCCATCCTCTCCCTCGTCTTCCGGGAAGAAGCGCAAGGGGTCATTGCCGGTGCGCTCGACGCTGCCGTTTCCGTTGTTATCGGTCAATCGTGCCCCTGCGGCATCGGGTCGGTATTCTGCTCCGTTGAGATAGAGGAGATCACGAAAGGTGTTGCGCAATTCGTGTCGGTTGAGCCGACGGAGGACGGTTTCTCCTCCCGTGCTCCGGGCCTTCTCGTAAGCTTCAGCAAGGTCTTTCGTTAAGGTGTCAATGACCGGCTTGGTCTCGTCCGGGGAAGGTTGTGGTTCCTTTTTCGGCGGCATTTCTCCCAGGTTGAGTTGGTCGAGAATGTTCTGCCACGTTTCGAGGGTTTCAATTTTGGTCAGATCGGTTGCCAGGGTATCGAAACGATAGTCTCCCTTTTGCTTTTCGGATCCATGACAGTCATAGCAGTGGTTCTCAAGGAAGGGCTTTAGCGTCGAAAGTGAATCTCCGGCAAGAGCCAACGGAGTCCCCTGGAAGACGGTCAGCGTAAAAACGAGAATGCGTTGGAGAGCTGGTGAGTTCACTGGGAGAGCTTTGAGTGATCCGGGGCCGCCTATGCCTTAAACTCCAACCCGGTCAGGGTGCTGCGACTTGATCCGAACTGATCAATCTCGAGCCCGGAATTTTGCAAAATGGAAAGGAGTAAATTTGCGGCGGGGACTCGCTGACCTTCTGGTTCGGGGTAGACTTTATGCTCACCGTGTTTGAAACCACCGCCCGCCAAAACAAGGGGAAGGTTTTTGGTTTGGTGGGTGCCGGCTGCCATGCCGCAGCCATAGAGAATCGAGGTGTGATCAAATAAAGTTCCTCCGTTGATGGGATCATCCTGGGCTTTTAAGAGGTCGATCAAGTGTGACATCATGGCAATCTGGTAGCCCTCGATTTTCTTGAGGGCGGCGACTGGATCAGGTCTTTCGCCGTGGTGTGAGAACCCATGATAACCGCCGTTCAGCCCGAAGTCCCCGTTGACGAAACCAGAGGCCAGGGTGATTGCCCGTGTTGAGTCCGTTTGCAGCGCAAGAGCAATGATTTCGACGGTGGCCTTGAGCTGGTCTGCGGTGCGGTTTCCGGGATTTGGCTCGGGCACATTGGTTTTTGGTTTTGGTCGACCGATCCACGGTTCTTGTTGAACCAATTTCTTCTCGAGGGTTCGCACCGAGTCGAAATATTCTTCGAGCTTTTCCTGGTCCTGCCTGCCGAGCTCCTTGTTCAGGGTTTTGGCCTGATCCAGCACGACATCGAGGATGCTGCTGTGACGTTTAAAGTCCTCAACAGCACTGGCTTTCTTGTCGGCGGAGTCTTCAAAGAACATGGCGCGATAAGCGGCCCGCAGGTCAATCGAGGGGACTTGGACACCGGTCCGGGTGAAGCTGAGCAGGTTTCGTTCGCGGCATCCGAGGGTCATCGAAGGAAAGCGGGTCGCGGCGCCGTGATGTTCGGCAAGTTTCTGATCGAGGCTGATATTTCCCTCCGCGTAATTGTGGGCCAGAACCGGGCGAACCCCGCTTAGGAGGACCGGGACTCCCCGGTGTCCACCTGTGAAGCCGTGATCGAGGTTTGAGAACACCGTGAAATTCTCGCGGTGCTTCTCGAGGCCCTTGAGCGTTTCGGGTATCTCGTAGTTCTTCCCCGCTTGATCGGGATCGGGGAAGAATGCCTTTTGGTAGACACCGTAGTTGTTCGAGAGGCAGACGAAGCGTTTGACCGGCTGCTTTGATTTCGTGGCAGCACGCCCAACCGGAATCATCGCTTCGAGCATGGGCAGGGCGACCGCAACTCCGGTGCCACGAAGGAAAGTGCGTCGATTCAAAGGAGTCCGCATCTCGTAACTCTGCCGTATTTTTAGCCAACGAGAAATCGAAAAATTTCTGATCGGACTGATCTCGGCCGGTGGGCGCTTTGATCAAGGATCCGGTATCGTGGCCCGATTTTTACGCTGCTGGTCCCCATCTCCCGGGTCTCGATCACGAGTCAATGATCCACGATCACAACGAGATCGAAGGTCGGCTCACCAACCTTCATGGCAAGGTCGGGCAGGGAGTGTTGGCCTGATGTGAGGGCATGGAAGTGCTTTTCGATAAGAGAACCCAAAGAAGAACGTAGAGTGTCCCACCATGAAATTAGAAAAGACGAAACGAATCATGACTTTTTGCGCCGCCTTGTCCCTGACCGGGTCGGTATTGGCCGGGAAAAAAACGCCGGAGAGTCAGGCGGGATATGATAAGACCCGGGATCTCGGCGTCAAGCCACCCAAAGGAGCGGACGTTCCCTTTGACGGGACCATGAAGTCGATCAAGGAGAATTGGGAGATGTGGCCCAAGAAGGACATGGAAATCACGTGGGATATCGTGAAAAGCCCGACGGATGACAGCAAGGTTCTCATGACCAACGGGGGTAAGAAATGGGGAACGCATGACCTCGTCACCAAGAAAAAGTATGGCGATTTTGAAGGCCACGTGGAGTTCGTCATGATGGGCGGCCGTGGTGACGGCAAGGCCGGGGGTTACGCCAACAGCGGGGTCTACATGCAGAACCGTCACGAGTTGCAAATCGAATCGCCGAAGGGAAAGAATATCGCCGATCCCTATGGTTGGAAAATCGGACCACACGGGATTGGAGCGGTTTGCATGGAGCACGTCCCGAAGGGCAATGCCTGGCGCCCGAATGGCGAGTGGCATTCCTTCCACTTCATTTTTAAAGCGGGCAAATGGGAGGGCGGAAAACTCTCCGAGCCCGCCCGCCTGACTCTTTGGTGGAATGGCATCAAGGTGCACGACAACGTGCCCGTGAAGCATGCCAATGGCGGTGTGAAAAATGGCCCAAGCCTTGAGAGTCTCAAGCTCCAGGAGCACGGTCAGGATGTGCGCTTCCGCAACATCTGGATCAAGGAGCTGAAGTAGGGTTTTGAAAAATATTCCTGAGCGATACCTCTACCGGGAGGACGGAGGAATAAATTCATCCGTCTTTGAGATCGCGAAGACTCCAAATCTCTCCGGCGAGGTCTTTCAAGGAGCCGCGTGCTTTTCGAGCTCCGTCCTTCCGTTTCGGGCTAAAAAGATCCCTCTGGCGTTCGAAGAAATTATTGACGAATTTTCTACTTCCAAGGACTGCTCCATCTCTAAAATAGCGGACCTTGCACTGCACCGCCTTGGCAATTTTCAGATCGCGGGCAT
>CALFSW010000315.1 GCA_937916505.1 uncultured Verrucomicrobiales bacterium
TGAATACATTCCATACGCGCAACCTCCTGACTCACGAGCGATGCTCTGAGCGATGGTTTTTATGGAAATGATTTGTTTGTTCACAGCTTGGGGATTTGGTTGGAGGGAAACTGGATGGAGTGTCGATAATTGTCAATGAATTTGATACATAAAATTTCACATCAACGTATCGCGATAGGTCGTTGGGATAGATTGGAGGGGGCGAAGCACGAGCGGCATGAAAGGATTCGAGGCCTGAAAAAATAAATGAAGCGGGGTGTTTTTGAGTAGATTTTTTCGCAAAGAAGAGTTAACCTTTTCAGTGAAACCCTCAATTTTTCAAGGATTTGCAGCCGCCCTTGGCTTTGCCTGTGCTGCTTCTTTGTTGCCTGCTGAATCGGTCACCGATTCATTTTTCCCTTCCGAATGGCTGCTTGATACCAAATTGGACTACTCGAAAAAAATCCTCTCCCAGCAGGAGACGATCGTGAACAAGGTGCCATTTATTTTGGAGTCATACCGTGATGGTTCACTTGAAACCGGGAAGATCTACTTGTCCGGTCATGCGACCTACTCCCACTACGCCGAGCGGACTGATACGGCCGGAAAGTTTCCAATTCTGGGTCGGTTCCCCGGGGCCTCTGATGGCCAGCATACCAGTGGACGGAGTGGCAATGAGGACGTTCTTGATACGGCGGAACTTTCTCTGACCTATGCGCCGGCGGAATGGCTCACGGTTTTTGCTCGCGGGATCTACACCGATTTGAACTTTCCAAGTCAGGAGGAGGCTCAATTACGCGAGGCTTATGTGACGATCGGAAATCTCAAAGAGTGCCCGTGGTACCTCTCGGTTGGGAAGATGACGGTGAATTTCGGCCATCAGGGAGCCTACAATCCGATCACCCATTCGGTGAATAATCACTTCTATCGGGCGGATACCTACGATGTGGCGGCGGAGTTTGGTTATGTTGGTGAGAACTGGCGGATTGCGATGACGGCGATGAATGGAGGGCGTCAGCTTCGCCTGGCGGACACTCCGAACAGTTCGTTTGGAAGTAACTTTGCGATGAGTGGTCAGTATGATTTTGAAGTGGCCAGCTGGGACGTTTCGGTGGGCGGTGGATATCTTTACTCGAGTATTTACGACAGTGACGACGCGAATCATCCGGGGGTGCATTCGAACGTTATGACGACCCGTGAACGCAACGGGGTCATCAATGCCTGGGTGGAGGCCAAAAACGGCCCGGTTTCGTTGATGGTGGAATTCAGTCAAAACGAACGCAGTTGGCCGGCCAGCGATGGCACGGTGCAGGCGGTCACGGCAGGAGCGGCCTACGACACCGAAATTTTTGATAAGCCGACCCGCCTCTCGCTCGTGTATGGGCGCGGCAAGTTGGGGAACGACGGAGATCAGTTTGAAAGTCTCCATCAACTGGCGGCCGGGATTGAGACTTTCATTACGCCGAATTTTGCTTTGAGTGCGGAGTATGTTTACAATCGAAGCTTCATCCCGCTGATCATGCTGGATCGCGTCGCCGATGAAGATGTTGATACCAATACCTTCATTTTCAGCGGAAAGGTCTTCTTCTAAAGAGACCCCGGTCAAAGTTCTCTGCGTGCTTCTTCGAAGGCGACCCAGGGAGTGCCAAAAGAAGCGCCGATAAAGGCGGGAAAGTGAGCGGGGAAGGCGTGCATTATGATCCGAGAGCAAGCCGGACTCCGCGGGCTTTGTGTTCGGTTTCTTCAAACTCGGCTGAAGGGTCGGAATCGGCCACGATGCCGGCGCCGACGTGGTAGTCAAGGTGGCCGTTTTCGTGGATGAGAGTGCGGATGGCGATGTTGAATTGGGATTCACCATTGAAGCCAAGGTAGCCGATGGCACCGGTGTAGAGTCCCCGGGGTGCGGTTTCGAGTTCGGCGATGATTTCGGTGGCGCGTTTTTTGGGCGCTCCGGTGATGGAACCGCCGGGGAAGCAGGCGCTGAGGGCTGAGACGGGGGAATGATCGGGAGCCAGGGTTCCGCGAATGGTGGAGACGAGGTGGTGGACGTGCTGGAGTTTTTCGAGTTGAAGCATGTCGGTGACCTGGACGGAGCCAAATTCGCAGACCTGACCGATGTCATTGCGGAGGAGATCGGTGATCATGACGAGTTCCGCGCGCTCCTTTTCGGAGTATTGAAGGTCGAAGGCGGATTTCGAGTCGAGTTCGGGATCCGCGAAGCGGGGGCGGGTGCCCTTGATGGGGCGGGTCTCGATTTCGCGTCCTGAAATGCGGAGGAAGGTTTCGGGAGAGGAAGAGAGGATTTCGCGTCCGGCGAGATTGAGGTAGGAGGCGGTGGGAGCGGGAGCGGCGGCGCGGAGCCTTTCGTAAAGGGGAAGGAGTCCGTTGGGTGCGGCGCACCTGGCGCGGAGGCGTCGGGAGAGGTTGACCTGGTAAATGTCTCCGGCGGCGATGTATTCCTTGATGATTTTCACCGCGTCGACAAAGGAGGTTCGTGCCATCGAGTCATCCCAATCTCCGAGGGTGAATCCGGAGACAGGGGAGGGCTTGCAGAGAGCGGAGGAGAGGTCGCCCGTTTCCCACCATTCGTTGGTTTGGTGGTGGTAGATGAGGAGTTCCGGGTAGACGCCAAAGGTGTAGCGACCATCGTAGTCGATCCATCCGCAGGCTCCCCCTGCCGGGAACCCGTAGTCACGAATGGTGGAGTGGTGCCAGCGGCTGAGGGCGGAGTTGAGCGATTTTGGTTCGGAGATGTGGCCGCGAAGGATTTCGACCGGACGGGCTCCGATTATGGAAATGGGAGGGGCGTGATTGGTGGGGAGATTGCCAACGGTATCAAAGAAAACGAGCCCCGGAAGGTGGGAGAGGTGGCGGGCCACATCATCCGGTTCCGTCAAGAGCTTGGCGGGCTTTGGGATGAGGGATGAGGTTTTCACGGTTTTTCAGGCTCGTTGACAGTGAGGCGGCTGTTGGTTACGCTGGGTTTCCTGATGAAGAATTCACAACGATCCCGCAAGCTCAATCTCGGTGTGTTCCACGTATCCTGCTGGGTGCTTGGTCTGGTGGCGTTTGTGCAGATGATGGCGGTGGGTGTGGCGATGGCGTTTCGCAATCAGCGCGCTCCCGAGGCCGGGGAGCGGATTGTGAAGGAATATGTCATGGTTCCGGCGGACCGACGCTCGCCCATTTCGGTGGCGGCTCCGAAGCCCAAGGCCACTCCAATTGCGATGTTGGAAGATGAGGATTTGGTGCCGGACATCGGGGCGGTGGCTGATGTGAATGAGGATGAGATCTTTAATTCAGCCCCTCCGGTTTTGGACCCGGTCCTGGAGAGGCTTTTGAAGGAGGCGAGTGATGCCCGGGTCCGGGGTGATCTCTATTTGGCGCACAATAAGTTGAGCGAGGCCCAGCTTCATGACCCGGAGAATCCGAATGTCCTTTATGGTTTGGGAGCCAACTATGAGGAATTTGGGGTTTATGAGAAAGCAGCACCCTATTTTCTCGCGGTCTATAAAAAAGGGCTGATGAAAGCGGGATCACTTTATACCAAGGCGGCGATCAAGTTGGCCAGTGGTTCGAGGGTGGAAATTAAGGATCTGGCCAGGTTGGGTTGGGGGCGGATGACCACTCCGGTCCGTGATGCGAACGGGGAGAAGCGGACTTTGATTCTTCCGGTTAAGGTGACGCCGAACCGGGAATTTGACCCGGATCTCTTTAATCCCGTGGTCCGCTTTTATGAAGAAGTTGACGGGCAGGTGGTACCGGCCTTGATCCAGCAAGGGGGTAATGATCACGGAAGTGAGTGGGTGACGGGGGTGAGGGACTGGAAGGATATCGACGGAGAGGAAATGGCGGAGGTCTGGTATGATGTCCCCAATCAGGATCCCGCGACCGGTTTGCTTTTTGGTGAGCGGAAGTTCCATGGTTTTGTGGCGGAGTTGTATTATGACGGACGTTTGGTTGATATTTGTGCGCAGCCCCGGACCTTGCTTCGTGTGGGTGGTGGTAATTCGACGATCGAGGAGCTGCAACGTGAGTTTGATGAGTTGGACGGTCTGGAGTTGGAGGACCTGACCGCGGGGTCTTCGCTGCTTCCCAGGAAGTAGGTGCCGAAACCAGTGTTGCCCAACGACGGCGAGTAGGCTATTCCCCGCTGCATCAACCGTGAGATGATGTTAGGAGGAACGCGCCAATCCGGAGACACTGTTGGGGATTATCGACTCCTCAATATAGTGAGCGAGGGGCAGTTGACCCGTACTTGGGAGGCTGAACAGATCTCAATGCAGCGGCTGGTGGTGCTGGAGATGCTTGAGGTTCTCGCGACCCGTGATGCGGGGATTGTGGGATCCTTCTTGTCCGATGTGAAAGCAAAGGCGCTGGTGAGTCATCCGGGAATTGGGGCGGTCTACGAGGCGGTGAGTAATGACGAGACGACGTTTTTTGCCCGGGAGAAGCTTGATGGCGATGATCTCGAATCCCTCCATGGTGCGGGAAAAAAGATGGCTCCGGTGGAGATCGTTCACCTCCTTGGGCAGATCTCGGAGTCGATGGGTTATCTTGAGAACGAGGGGGTTGCGACGGTTGAGTATGGGCCCCATGATTTCATCGTCAGCGGAAATCAGCACGTGAGAATGATGAATCTCGCAGTTGATGGGCGGCGTGACGACAGGGTCGATACACGGGCGAAGCAACTTTTAGGGAAGATTTTCGATGAGATGATCAAGCCGGGTTATCCGGGGGCGACACGGGTGAAATCCTTGTGTGGTTTTATGGCGGATCGGGATCGCCCGGTGCCACTGACCTGGAAGCAGATTTCAGACTTGTCGCGACAAGTGCGCGAGCAGCTTGAGGGATCGAAGCCTGTCGAGTCGCCGGTCGTTCCCGGGACTCCCTACAAGGTCAAGGAGCCCAAAAAACTTCCAACGACGGTTTGGGCTGTTCTTGGCGGGGTGGCCCTGATTGGTGTGTTGGTATTTATCCTGGCACAATCCCAGGATAAAAATAAGCCAGAGGAAGGTGGGGTGGTCGAGATGATCAAGCCATTTGTTGAGATTCCAGCCGGTGAGTATCGTTTGAGCGATGGAAGGGGTTTTGTGGTGAGGGAGTCGTTTAAGATCGGACGTTTTGAGGTCACTTTGGCGCAATACAATGCCTTCCTCGAATTCCCGGATCACGCCAAATTCGAACATCCCGGGCAGCCAACTTCGAAAAAAGACCATCTCCCTGATGACTGGAAGGCGCTTTGGTCATCGGCGATCAAAGGAGAGACCTGGCGGGGTCGAAGCATGTCCACGGATTGCCCGGTGATCGGAATTGATTGGTGGGATGCCTTTGCTTACGCCCAATGGAATCAGGGACGCCTGCCCACGATGGCCGAGTGGGAGGTGGCCGCCGACTATCAAAAAGGGGCGGCTGATGTCTCCGCGTGGGGGGCTTCCGATCAGTCTACCGGTGATGTGACCGGAGCCGGCTTGATCGGAATGGCGGGGAATGTCCGCGAGTGGACTTTCCAGGCCGAGGTTAATCCCGCCTTTACTTTGGCGCCGAAGAGTTTCGTGCTTGTTGGCGCATCTTTTAGCGATTCGAGCGGGGGTGCTGCCGCACGGGTTTGGATCGATTCACGGGATGAACGGCGGGATGACCTCGGCTTTCGTGTGATCTCAAAAAAGTGATCCTTTGAGCCTCTAAAAAACATCGGAATTGTTGATATTTTGACCTGAAGCGGACTTTGTGAAATTTTTCACAAAGAAAACTTGCGTGAAACCACCACTGCGGGTAAATCGCAGCCGTCCCGCCGCCCAACGACAGCTGACATGCCTTTTCTTTCCAGAATTTTCCCCGTCCTCGCTCTTTTTTTAGCGAGTGCCATGCCGGCTGCAGCCGCAGGAGGGCACCAGCTGCCCCTCTACCCGGAATCACCGTTTGAAGGGACCTTTCTTTCCTGGATCTCCAACTCCATGATCATGGTCTGGATCGGAGCCGGGCTCATCATTCTTTTCTGTCGAGCCGCTACCAAAAAGATGTCGATTGTTCCCGCGGGATTTCAAAATTTCGCGGAATGGTTGGTCGAGAGTCTCTACGACTTTTTCGCCAACATTCTTGGTGAGCATCTCGTGAAGCGGACTTTCTGGTTCTTTGGAGCGACCTTCATGCTGATTCTCACGGTGAACTATCTCGCTCTCATTCCAGGGGTCGGAACGATCTATCGTGAAGGGGCGGACGGTCACGTGATCGGCTTTCTGCGCGGAGGGAATGCCGACCTTAATATGACGGCGGCAATGTCGCTCACCTTTTTTGCTCTCTGGCTTTTCTGGTCCTTCACTGAGATCGGCACCAAGAACTTCTTCGCTCACATTTTCTCGCCCAAGGGTGATTTTTCCGGCTACATGAGATTGGGAATGGTTGTGATGTTCTTCCTCGTTGGAATTCTCGAGGTTCTCTCAATCTTCATTCGCCCCGTGGCTCTCAGCTTCCGTCTTTTCGGAAACATCTACGGAGGTGAGCAGACGCTCGAGGGTCTCATGGCTCTCGTCCCCAAGTGGCTCGCTTTCCTTCCGGCCCTTCCCTTTTACTTTATGGAGCTCCTCGTCGGACTCGTTCAGGCGCTGGTCTTCACGCTGCTCTGCGCCGTCTTCCTGAAACTCATGTGTGATCACGGAGACGAAGAGCATCACTAAAACACTTTTGAAAGTCCGACCATAGGCAAACCGTGGGGGCTTCCGAAAAAACCAAAAACCAACCAAATCAGACAAATGGTAACTAAAGCATTAGCAGTCGGACTCGCCGCCCTCGGTGGTGGAATCGGAATCGGAATCCTTGGATCGAAGTCAGCTGAAGCAACCGGACGTAACCCCGGTGCAGCGACTCCTATTCTCGTGATCTCCATTATTCTTGCTGCTCTGATCGAGGGACTCTTCATCCTCACCGCATTCGCTGTTAGCTACCAGTAGCAGCGGATTTTATCCAAACTTCAATCAGGTGCTGCGGCACTACCGTGGCACCTGATTTCCCTTTTCTTTCCTACTTTTCCTCACAATGATCTCGATCCTCGCAGCCTCCGGAGCCGAGCAAGGTTTCTTTGAAACCTTCGGCGTGAACTGGCCGTTTTTTATCGCCCAGCTCATCAACTTTATCCTCGTGCTTCTTGTGTTGAAAAAGTTCGCCTTCGGACCGATTCAGGAGATCCTCGACAAGCGACGTTCACGCATCGCTGACGGAGAAGCCAAGCTTGAGGAAATCGAGCAGAAACTTGCCGATAGCGAAAAGGAAAAAGCCGCTCTCCTCGAAAAAGCCAATGACGACGCCAAGCGCCTCATCGGTGAGGCCAAGGTAAGTGCAACCGCTCTTTCCGAGAAAAAGTCCCAGGAAGCCGTCGCCCAGGCCCAAACAATCCTCTCCAAGGCTCAAGAAGCCGCCAAAGCCGAGCGTGCCACCATGGCTGCCGAGCTCAAGCAGGAATTCGGTCGTCTCGTTGTCGCCACCACCTCGCAGGTGACCGGCAAAACTCTCGATGCCCGCGACCAGAAGCGCATCAACGAAGAGGCCGTTTCCAGCCTCAAAAACTAATTTTCTCCACCAGATCCGACGATGAAAGTTTCCAAGGTCGCACAAAGCACCGCTCGCCGTATCTTCCGCCTCTGCTCGCAGGACGGACAGATCAATGAAGAGCATCTGCGTATCGCGATTACGAAGCTCTCGACCGAGAAGCCCCGCGACTATCGTGGGATGCTTCAAGCTCTCCGCCGTCTCATTCGCGCTGAAGTGGCCAAGAAACAGGTCACCGTTGAAAGCGCTGCTCCTCTTGATCAGGAAACGACGACTTCGGTGCAGGACTCCCTCCGTCAGCAATATGGCCAGGACCTCACTTTCACTTTCAAGACCAACCCTGAACTCCTCGGTGGCATGCGCGTCCGGGTCGGAAACGATCTCTTCGACGGCTCGGTGAAAGCCCGTCTCAACCGCCTTCAGGAATCCCTTTAAACCTCTCCGTTACTTACTCTCCCACCCATATTTATTATGAGCAGCATCCTCCAGGAACTGGAAGCCCAGATCACGAACGTCTCCACGTCCGTCGAAAAAACCAACATCGGTATCGTCCGTGAAACAGGTGATGGTGTCGCCAAGGTCGAAGGACTCAGCGACGCCCAGCTGAATGAGATGATCGAGTTTCCCGGTGGTCTCATCGGTCTCGCCCTTAACCTTGAGGAAGGTGAAGTCGGCGTCGTGTTCCTCGGTGACGGAAAGCACGTCACCGAAGGCATGGAGTGCAAAGCCACTGGCAAGCTTCTTTCGATTCCTGTCGGAGAAGCCTTCCTCGGTCGTGTCGTCAACACCCTCGCCGAGCCCATCGATGGCAAAGGCGAAATCGCTTCCGACACTCAATACCCCGTTGAGAAGATCGCTCCCGGCATCATTAAGCGTAAGTCGGTCTCGGTTCCTCTCCAGACCGGAATCGCATCCATTGATGCCATGATTCCAATCGGTCGCGGACAACGTGAGCTCATCATTGGTGACCGTTCAACCGGTAAGACCACCATCGCGATTGACACCATCATTTCCCAGGCCAACCAGAACAAGGCCGCCGCTGAAGGCCGCCTTAAGGATCACAAGCCTGTCTACTGCGTCTATGTCGGTATCGGCCAGAAGCAGTCGAACATCGCCCGCACCGTTTCCATTCTTGAGGAAGCCGGCGCTCTCGATAACACCATCATCGTTTCCGCATCTGCTTCGGATTCGGCGACCGGTCAGTTCCTCGCTCCTTATTCCGGATGTGCTCTTGCCGAGTATCTCATGGATCAGGGCAAGGACGTCCTCATCGTCTTTGATGACCTTTCCAAGCAGGCCGTGGCCTACCGTCAGGTTTCCCTCATTCTTCGCCGCCCTTCCGGTCGTGAAGCATACCCTGGTGACGTTTTCTACCTTCACTCACGTCTTCTCGAGCGCTCCGCCCGTCTTTCCGAGAAAGAAGGTGGTGGTTCTTTGACCGCTCTTCCAATCATCGAGACCCAGGCCGGTGACGTGTCCGCTTACATTCCGACCAACGTGATTTCCATCACCGACGGTCAGATTTTCCTCGAGACCGATCTCTTCTACCAAGGCATCCGCCCTGCGATTTCCGTGGGACTCTCGGTGTCCCGTGTGGGATCTGCCGCTCAGACCAAGGCGATTAAGAAGGTTGCTGGAACGACCAAGCTCGACCTGGCCCAGTTCCGCGAACTCCAGGCCTTCGCCCAGTTCGGCTCCGATCTTGATGAAGCGACCAAAGGTAAGATCAACCGCGGTCAGCGCATTGTGGAACTCTTCAAGCAGAACCAATACGCTCCTCTCTCCATGGAGATGGAGGTCGCCGTTCTCTGGTCCATGCAACACGGTCACTTCGACGACGTCGAGGTTGAGCGCGTCAAGGAATGCCAGGCTGCTCTTGAGGAATTCCTCACCACCCGCAAGGCCGACCTTCTCCAGAAGATCGCCGACGAAAAGGCAATCAGCGACGACATCTCTTCCGGTCTCAAGACCGCCCTTGAAGATTTCAAGGGATCCTGGAAGTAATCATTCGTTCATTTTTCAACTCTTCATTCGTTCATTGACCCATGGCCAACCTTCGTGACATCCGCCGCCGCATTAAGTCGGTTAAGAGCACCTCGCAGATCACAAAGGCGATGGAGCTTGTGTCTGCCGCGAAGATGAAGAAAGCGCAGAATCAGGCGCTTGCGGGACGTGACTACGCCGACAAGCTCAATAAGGTTCTCGTCAATCTGAAGGCCAACACTGATGAGGAGTCCCACCCGCTCCTGAGTCAGCGCGAGGGGGGTAAGGAATTGATGCTCGTCATTTCCACCGGTCGTGGACTCTGCGGCGGTCTCAATACCAACCTTCTCAAAAAGGTTCGCTTGGAACAGTCCGAAGGCACCGAGTATGTCACGGTTGGTAAGAAGCTCCGCCAATCGATTGCCAAATCCGGCGGTAAGATCGTCACTGACTGGGATGTCGAAGATCCCGTTCCCTTCAATGACGCCAAGCCAATTGCGAAATTCCTCACCGAGCAGTTTCTTTCCGGCGACTACGACAAGATCACCGTCGCATTCAACAACTTTGTCAGCACCCTGACCCAGACTCCCTACGTCAGCCAGCTCCTCCCCATCAAAGCCTCGGCCCTGGCCGAAAAGCAGGAATATGAAGGGGTCGGAGAAGACACGATCAGCGAGACCGACGACGCTGCGGCATTGAGCATGGACTACGAATTCGAGCCAAACGCCGAGGGCGTGCTTGATAAGCTTCTTCCGCTCTACATCAACTTCCAGATTTACCAGATGTTGGTTGAGGCCCGTGCTTCCGAGCACTCCGCCCGGATGGTTTCGATGAAGGCCGCCACTGACAACGCCAACAAGATGGTCAAGGAATTGACCCTCGAATACAACAAGGCACGCCAGGCCGCCATTACGGCCGAGCTGCTTGAGATCACAACCGCCATGAAGGCGATGGAGTGATCACTCCTCCAATCATTTTTCAACCGAACACTTTAAACTTCCAACTTTCCCACCATGAGCAACCAAGGAACCATCGTTCAAGTCATCGGCGCCGTCGTTGACGTTGACTTCTCGGCCGCAGGTAATCTGCCGAAGATCTACAACGCCCTCGAATTGAACTACGACCTCTTCGGAGTCGCTACCAAGCTCGTTCTCGAAGTCCAGCAGCACCTCGGTGACGGCTGGGTTCGCGGAGTTGCGATGAGCACGACGGAAGGTTTGAAGCGCGGCATGAGCGTGACTGACACCGGTAAGCCGATTGCGGTTCCCGTGGGTAAGCAAATTCTCGGACGTATCTTTAACGTGACGGGTGATGTCGTGGATGAAAACAAGCTCGCCCTCGAGGACGAGAATATGCGTTCTCCGATTCACCGCGCTGCTCCGTCTCTCGTGGACCAAGCCGCCTCCGCCGAGGTTCTTCCAACTGGTATCAAGGTCATCGACCTCATTTGCCCACTCCTCAAGGGTGGTAAGGGTGGCATGTTCGGTGGTGCTGGTGTTGGTAAGACCGTGGTCATCATGGAGCTCATTAACAACATCGCGAAAGCGCACGGTGGTTACTCCGTCTTCGCTGGTGTCGGTGAGCGAACCCGTGAGGGCAATGACCTTTACTGGGAGATGATTGAGTCCGGCGTTATTTCTTGTGAGAAGGATGCCAATGGCCATCCCAAGCTCGATGAGAACGGCAACCCTGTTCTTGCTCCAGGTTCCAAAGTGGCACTTTGCTACGGTCAGATGAACGAGCCTCCGGGTGCCCGTCTTCGTGTTGCGCTTTCGGCCCTCACCATGGCCGAGCACTTCCGTGACGAGGACAACTCCGACGTTCTTCTCTTCGTGGATAACATTTTCCGATTCTCCCAAGCTGGTTCCGAGGTGTCCGCACTTCTGGGCCGCACGCCTTCGGCGGTGGGTTACCAGCCGACTCTCGCCGAGGAGATGGCCGGACTTCAGGAGCGCATTACTTCCACCAAGAAGGGATCGATTACTTCCATTCAGGCCGTTTACGTTCCTGCGGATGACTTGACCGACCCCGCACCTGCCAACACTTTTGCTCACCTTGACGCGACGGTGGTTCTTGAGCGTTCCCTTGCGGAGCAGGCTCTTTTCCCGGCGGTTGATCCCCTCGCTTCCACCTCTGCGGCACTTGCTCCGGAGATCGTGGGAGAAGAGCACTACAAGGTCGCCCGTGGCGTCCAGCTGGTGCTTCAGCGCTACAAGGATCTTCAGGACATCATTGCCATTCTCGGAATGGACGAACTCTCCGACGAGGACAAGCTCACCGTGTTCCGCGCTCGTAAGATTCAGCGTTTCCTCACCCAGCCCTTCCACGTGGCCGAGGTCTTCACCAACGTGGATGGCGTTCTCGTCTCCATCGAAGACACCGTGAAAGGATTTGCCGAGATTCTCGATGGAAAGCACGACAGCGTTCCCGAGTCCAACTTCTACATGAAGGCTGGCATCGATTCCGTCGACAAAGGCTAAATTTTAACCTTCAGATCAAACGCTCATGCCATTGCAACTCGACATCGTTACTCCGGAAAAGACCATCTTCTCCGACACCGTCGATGACGTTTACCTTCCCGGAAGCGAAGGCGAGATGGGCATTTTGGCGATGCACGCCGCACTTGTGGCACCCTTGTCTCCGGGCGAGCTTCGCTATCTGAAGGATGGCAAGATCGAAGAACTCGCTGTTGGCGAGGGATTCGTGGAAGTCTCCGATGACAAGGTTTCCGTCCTGATCGACCTTGCCATTGGCGAGGACGCGATTGACGAATCCCAGGTCGAGGAAGCAATGAAACGCGCCCAGGAAGCCTTGGCCGGTGAGAATGTGGATCACGACGAGATGGCAGCCCTTCAGGTCGTCATCGCCAAGTCCGAGGCCATGCTCAGGCTGAAGCGCAAGCGGATGTAGGGTGCGCTTTCTACCAAAATTTTTTCAAACGGCGTCCGGAGGCGGTCGCCGTTTTTTTGGGTGCGCCCGGCAGGGCGCGCTGACCAAGAGGTGAAGTCCCCCTGTGGGCCGCCGTGCTCTGTAAGATCAAGATGAACAGGACGAGCTAGGCTCAGTCACATTTACGGTATGCTGGCAGCCTTTTTTTGACCCCCGGCATCGTTTTTACGATCAGCGGCCGGGAACACTAAAATTTGGCTCCATTTCCCTCACCGCAATGAGGGCTTCCGCCAGTTGATTCCGATACTTTAATGCCGCTCTCTCGAATCGGGCCGCACGCGCCCCCCAGGTTTCCAAACTGGCAGGTGCGGAACGGTTTTTGGATGTTCTCTCCTGATACCTCGCATCAGCCGCCGCAGAGTCGGCTTTTGAAATCAAATCAGACAGCTTGAAGGCCTTCTCTTTTCCCTTGGCCAACTTCTTCGCTAACAACGTTTCAACATCCGCTGGCGAAGGTTCACCTTCCTTCTTCACTCTCCGTTTCTTCAGCTTTAAATCCTGTGCCATCATTTCCATCATCACCTGCTTCGCTTCGGAAATACTCAAATCAAGCTTCCCACGAAAAACGGGCGAAAGCGAGGCGACCTCAATGCGGGCAACTCCGCTCTGATGCCGAACCAGAAGTCCTGCCGCATCGACCCGGATGATCCTGGCATCTTTATAGGAAATCCGGGTCACAAGATCTTCATTCTCCAGAGGGCGGTTCGCAAATTGTGGCCATAGCCATTCTCTCATTTGTGATCGATAAGCCTTCCTTAGATTCTCCGCTTGAACGACTGCCTCCTCAGCCTCTGAAAGCGTCAGACGAAGATCGGCGTTGCTCCTGACCAATTGATGCAACTCGCCAGCAACCGTTTCGATTTCTTCGGCACGATCTTTCTGAAGTGTCAGATCGTTGAGAACTTTCAGCTGCTCTCCGATATCTTCCTTTAAAATCGAAATCTCCACGTCTCCATCGAGCAACGACGAAATCAACTCCTCGTTTCTTTTCTCGCCATGGGACTGTTCCAGAAAGTCAGTTTGCACCAAAGACATCCCAATGGTGGCGACCACAAGGATCACCCCACCCCCGATCAAGAGACTTCCCAATTCGCGTGATCGCGGGGCAAATTCACTCATTGCCTGCTATTCTTGAAGCTTCTGCAATTCGACGAGTTCC
Source organism: uncultured Verrucomicrobiales bacterium (assembly GCA_937916505.1). Classification (GTDB taxonomy): domain Bacteria; phylum Verrucomicrobiota; class Verrucomicrobiia; order Verrucomicrobiales; family Akkermansiaceae; genus SW10. Next base: position 13,616 of record CALFSW010000315.1, read on the forward strand.
TCACTCAATCGTTGCGAGATTTGGCGGGCGGCATTCGCCTGTCGATCAAAAGATTTTACCCGGTTGCGAGCCTGGCGGGCATGACCGGGATTTGAGGAAATCCTCCCCTGACTCTTTGCATTGGCGGCCTTTCTGTCCAGATCGACGGCCTTTCTCTCCCACTCCGCAGCTGATGCCGCATGTCTCGCCGCGAGGTTCTCCTGCTGAAGGATCTCTTTTTCGGTCCGGGCGATCTCTTGAACCAGAGCTTTCCGGGCTTCCACCGCCTTCAAGGCACCCTTTTTCTTCTTCCATTGCGCCATCTGCTTATTCCGTTGGGCCAGAGTAGCGTTCATCACTTGCTGGTGATTGGCGGCTTCTTCCTCTCCAAACTGGAAGCGATCCTGAATCCCTTTTGGAAGTTCTTGATAGGGAATTCCCATGATCCCGGCAGATCGGCTAATTCGCAGATGCAGCGGGCTGATGGACTTAATTTCACATAGTTCGAATCCCGCTCCCTTTGTCGATGAAAGATCGACAACTTCCCCGATTCCACGAGCTCGTTCGTTCGTTCGATACTGGTCGCGATATTCTTCAAAGGTCAATTGCCCGGCTTCAATGCCGTCCTGAAGGGCGATTGGCTTGAACCTCCTCATCGCCTACGTAGCGGGGAAATATTTT
>CALFSW010000316.1 GCA_937916505.1 uncultured Verrucomicrobiales bacterium
AATAGCCGTGTATGAACAATCTTGAAAGCTCAATTTAGTCTCCACCACAGAACAGTGGGATTTTGTCGGAGCGCTGTGGTGATGCGGTCATGATTTCAGGAACATCTCAAGGGATTCCTCTGAAGTTATATTCTTCTGGGGATTTTGGGGTCATGGAAAAGATGCTTCGCATCAAGGATAAGCTGAGCCTCTCATCATCGGGGGGGATGTGGATGATCTACTGGCGCAGCAGGTTTGTGATTGGTCGATCAAGGTCTCTGGGAGTCAGGTGACTTTTTCAAGTGGTGCCTTGTGGGATGATTGTCTTTTCGCCTTACGGGATGTCAGACGGATTTTCCGCTCTGCGGAGGGATCTCTGACGGTGGAGCTTTCTCATCTCGAAGGAGAAAAATTCAAGACCCAGGTTTTGACCGGGACGCTCGGGAATGATGACGCCGGTTTGGGGGGGGGATATTAGAGAGGGAATCGCCGATTTTTGGCCTTTGGTGATCTCCGTATTCATCGTGTCTTGGTCATCGCCCCCGGTTGGCAGAGATGCTATCCCTTGGTGGTTGATGAACCACTTACGACTTCTGATTCCGACTCTCTTTGTCCTTCTCGTTCCATTCGCCGGAGCGCAGTCCCGACGTGAAACGAGCCCTCTTCCTCCGTCCAAAGATTTCGCGGTGGAGACGGTCGCGATGGACCTGTCGAACCCCATGGAAATGTCGATCGCCGGCGACCTCGTTTTCATTGCCGAGCTCCACGGCAACATCAAGGTCGTCGACCTCACGACTGGAATCACCCGCGTCGCCGTCCATCTGGAGGTGGATTATCGCAAGCCAGGTCCAAGATGGAGTTGGGACGTCGAATCCGGTGTCCTTGGGATCGCGGTAGATCCCGATTTCGCCACAAACAAATGGGTCTACGTTTGTTACACTCGACCGGGTGGCGAGTCCGTAACGCACGATCACGTGGTGTCACGGTTTCGCTACGAAAACGGTCTCTTGAACAAGGGGACCGAGCAGGTCATTCTGAAGATCCCGTCCCTCCGGGATCAGGACCGGATTCATGAGGCCGGCTCTCTCGCTTTTGATCCCAGGGGGAATCTTTATATCAGCAGCGGCGATAATCAGGATCACACCCAATATCTGTATGCGGCACGGACGTCGACCAACAGCGCGGTCTTGAACGGAAAGATTCTACGCGTGCGTCCCGGAAAAAACGGGGGCTACACCATTCCTCCCGGCAATCTCTTTCCGCCCGGCACGCCAAACACCCGCCCGGAGATCTACGTCATGGGTCTCCGCAACCCGTTTCGGATCTCGATTGATCAAAAAACGAGCCATCTCTACTGGGGCGAAAACGGTCCGGCTGATTACTATTGCGGGAACCTGAAGAACGTCGACCAAAAGATCCTGCCGCTGGGTTACGACGAATTCAACCAGGCCCGGAAGGCAGGATTCTTTGGTTGGCCCTTCTTCATTGGGCCCAACGAAAGCTACCCAACCTACGCGTCCGATACAAAGTCGGTCACGGGTGCTTTCGATCCAAAGAAGCCCATCAATGATCTGAAGGAAAACACGGGTGTCAACGAGTTGCCTCCGGCGCGGAAGCCGATGATTTGGTACAGTCATCCTCCGTCGCCGGATTTTCCGTCACTGGGCCGGGGGGGGGCCTCGGCAATCGGCGGTCCGGTGTATTACTACGATGAAACTCGTCAAGCTGATGCGGGCGGGTTGCCGAAGTCATTCGATCATCACTGGTTCATTGCCGATTACGCACGAGGTTGGATCAAGATGGTGGAGTTGGACGAGCATGAAGACATGGTTGCGATCAAACCCTTTCCCACGGACCATCGATTCCAGACTCCCACCAACGTGAAGTTCAATCGGAAGGGGCAACTGTTTGTCCTGCAGTATGGCAAGGGCGGATGGGATCCGGACAACGGGGGAAGCTTGCTACGAATCAGCCATCGCATTGATGGAGGGCTGGCGGGGAATCAAGTGGTGGCAATGCGTCCCCTCAGAGGGTTTCCCGCCAAGCATCCAGGAACCGCACTGATGCGACAAAACAACTGTGCGGCCTGCCACCAGACCGAGGGCGCGTTGATTGGACCATCGTTCCAAACAATCACCGAAAGATACGCAGACCTGGCGACCCGGAAAGACTACCTGAAGGAGCAGATTCTTAAAGGCAGCAAGGGAGTGTGGGGGGAGACCCTCCAAATGCCGCCCCACCCCTACTTGAAGACTGACCAGATTGAGCAGATGGTGGACGCAATTTTAGCGCTCAAGCTTGCCAAGCACTCCGCCAACAAGCGTCCCGTCGCCCTCGCAACTCCGGCCAGCCCAAACTATCCCGGGACAGGCCCCGCCGAGTTGGTCGATGGCATCATGGGAGAGGCCAGCGATCTCAAAACCGATTGGCTTGGCTTTGAGGGCGATGATCTCATCGCAACGATCGACCTTGGCGCAACGATGCCGGTTTACGAACTTGGGCTTTCTTCCTGTCAGGTGACCGCTTCCGGGGTCTTCCTGCCGTCGACGGTCGAATTTCTCGCTTCAAGCGACGGCAAGGCCTTCCAGTCGGTCGCAACCATCAAGCATGAAATTCCGGTCAAACAGTCCACGGAAAAGATCACCTTATCGAGCAAAATTCAGCCCATGCAAGCGCGCTACATTCGGGTCCATGCCAAGAATCTCGGGACCATCCCCGACTGGCACCCGGCCAAGGGTCGCAAGGCCTGGCTCTTTGTCGACGAGCTTCTGGTGAACCCGGGGAATTAAGCCTCTAACAATTACCCCCTGTTTTCCAAGGGGGGACGTGTCAGCCGGTTCTGCTATAACTCTTCGACACGGAAGAAGACCTTGGTCTCGCCGACCAAATCTGGAATTTCGGACAGGTCAAACTCTCTGGTCGGGGTCTCGCCCTCCATCGCCAATGACTCCGTCATCCGGATCGGAGCCCCTGTCGCTATTTGGGGTGCCCTCCTAATTCTTCGAAATGGCTTCGTCGAGATTAAGAATGAGGGAGGAGACGGCGGCGTAGGCGGCGAGTTCGATGGGGTCGAGAGCGGGGTCGGGTTTGTGTTCGCCTCCGCCAGCAAGATAGGCCTTGGCTGAATCCGGATCTGCTTTGAATTGCTTGGAGCGGTCGGCGAGTTCGTCGAGAAGGATGCTTACTTCCTCTGCTTTGATTTTGCGGGAGGTTGCGAGCCGAAAGGCGTAGGCGATGCGTTCGCGCGGAGTGGAACCTCCCTCCTTGAGTGCCCGTTCTGCGAGGGCCCGGGCCGCTTCGACAAATTGAGGGTCGTTGAGCAGGACGAGGGCCTGGAGGGGAGTGTTGGTCCGTTCGCGGCGTGTTCGACAGGTGGTGCGTCCGTCCGCGCCGAGAATGCGCATGTTGGCAGCAGGGATCTGTCTCATCAAGTAGGTGTAGAGGCTGCGGCGATAGAGATTCTCTCCGGTTGATTGTTTGAAACTGGTATTTTGGGCACCGATGGCATTACGCCCGAAGAGGGAGGCCGGTTGGTAGGGGTGGACGCCCGGGCCCCCGGGTTTGTCGACGAGGAGTCCGCTGACGGAGAGGGCGTGGTCGCGGAGGACCTCGGCAGCGAGGCGTTGGCGGGGAGCCCGCGAGAGGTAGCGGTTGGAGGGATCCCGTTCATTGAGAGAGGTCGATTGCGCGCTGGTTTGGCGGTAGCTTGCCGACATCACCATTGTTTTCAGGAGGAGTTTTACGTCCCATCCGGAGGCCACAAAGTCGACGGTGAGGTGATCGAGAAGGGCGCGATGGCTGGGCCGTGTCCCCTGGGTGCCAAAGTCCTCGGAGGTCGGGACGATGCCTGCGCCAAAGAGCATCTGCCAGTAGCGGTTGACAGCGACGCGGGCGGGGAGGGGGTTGGCTGGATCCACGATCCAGTGCGCGAGGCCAAGGCGGTTTCCCGGGAGTTCATCGGAGAACTCGAGGATGCCGGCGGGGGCGCTTGCTTCGACCTCTTCACCGGGTTTGTCATACTCGCCCCGCATCAGAATGTGGGTGGGGCGCTTCGTTTTTTCATCTGCCGCGATCATGGTGACCACGGCGGACTTTTCGATTTCGGTGCGTTCCTTGGTCAGCGTCTCCCGCATGGCCCGGGTCTCGACGAATCCCGGCCAGATCGCCCGGTAGTGGGCGAGTTGCTTGTCCCGTCCAATGGGGATTTGGGCCAATTCGATTGCGAGGGTGTGATTGGTCAGGTGGACCTGAACCGGATCACCGGTGATGGTGAGTTTGAGTTGCTCGCCAGGATGGACCGGTTCCGCTTTGGCAAGTCCGACGAGGCCAGGTTGGTGGTCGGGGCCGAGCTTGAGGTTGGTGTGATGATTGAGTTTGAGCTCGCGGGTTTTTTTGCCGATGAGGTGGGCCTTGATGGACTTCACCTCGCCCGGAGTGTCACTGCTGATTTGCAGGCCGGTGATGACTTGACCGGTCTCGGCGAGATCGAGAATCAGTTCGTAGGATGGAGATGGTTTTTGCTCCAGGCTATTTGAAATGATCGTGGGCTGGAGCCATGGGAGGGGCTTGTCAAACCGAGCCAGCCATTGCGTGAAGTCCGCGGTGAGTTGGGGAGGAGATTGCGTGAGGGATCGATCGAGGCTTGTGAGTTGGAAGGTGAGGTCGGCGAGGCGTTTTTCTTTTTCCGGGGGAAGCATCTTCAGGACGGGGTCGGTGGCACCCTTGGTATTTCCCTTGCCCACGAGGTTATTGAAGAATCCGGCAAACTCGTAGTATTCCTTTTGAGTGATGGGATCGAACTTGTGATCGTGACATTGGGCGCACTCCATGGTGAGTCCGAGGAAGGCGGTGGAGGTCGTGTTGACGCGGTCGATGAGATACTTGATGCGGTAGTCTTCATCGATGATGCCACCTTCGTTGGAGGTGGGATTGTTGCGCAGGAATCCGGTCGCGATCAGCTGGTCTTGAGTGGGGTTCGGAAGGAGGTCTCCGGCCAGTTGCCAGGTGATGAAGTCGCGGTAGGGGAGGTTGGCATTGAAGGCCCGGACCACCCAATCGCGCCAGGGATGGATTTTGCGGGGATGGTCTTCAAAGAGGCCGTCGGTGTCTCCGTAGCGGGCGACATCGAGCCATTTGAGCGCGAAGCGTTCACCGTATGCGGGTGAGGCGAGCAGGGTGTCGACGACACGTTCGTAGGCGTCTGCGGACTGATCGGCGAGGAAGGCGTCAAGGGCCGCGATGGTGGGCGGAATGCCGGTCAAGTCGAAAGAGAGTCGGCGAAGAAGGCGGGCGCGATCAAGTTGGGGCGAATACGTCAGTCCTTCCTGGTTGAGCGTTTGCAGAATGTAATGATCAATCTCGTTGCGGGGCCATGGATCTCCGGGGTGGGCGGGGGTGGCTGTCTTTTTTGGTGGGAGGAAGGCCCAATGACGTTCCCACTTGGCCCCTTCGACGATCCACCGGCGGATGAGGGCAATCTCATTCGGGGAGACGGTGAGATTGGAATCCGGTGGGGGCATGATCTCATCCGGATCGTGGCTCAGAAGGCGGCGGAGGATTTCACTTTCCCCGGGCTTTCCGGGCACGATGGGGATCAGTCCGTCCCCGGTCTTTACTTTCGCGGCATCTTCCTGATCGAGGCGGAGATCCGCCTTACGGGCGGCAGAGTCCGGGCCATGGCAGGAGAAGCAACGGTCTGCGAGGATGGGGCGGATCTCGCCGTTGAAGGAAACTTCTGCGGCATTTGCTGCGGCAGTAAGGAGCAGGATGGCGGTAAGGATGAGACGTCGGAGGTTCATCAGGCGAGGATTGGGGTGACCAATTTTCCGTGGACGTCGGTGAGTCGAAATCGACGGCCCTGGTGTTTGAAGGTGAGGTTCTCGTGGTTGATTCCCATGAGGTGCATGGTGGTGGCTTGCCAATCGTGCACGTGGACGGGGTCCTTGAGGATATTGTAGCCAAAGTTGTCGGTCTCGCCGTGGGTCATTCCGGCTTTGATGCCGCCGCCCGCCATCCAGTAGGTGAAGCAGCGAGGGTGGTGGTCGCGTCCGTTGGCGGCCTCTCCGGCACCACCCTGTGAGTAGGTGGTGCGTCCGAATTCACCGCCCCACACCACGAGGGTGTCGTCGAGCATGCCCCGTTGTTTGAGGTCCGCGACGAGAGCCGCGCTGGCCTGATCGGTGTCGTGGCATTGTTTGGGCAGGGCTCCGATGAGTCCGTTGTGTTGATCCCAGCCGCGGTGGTAGAGTTGGACGAAGCGCACTCCCCGTTCGGCGAGGCGCCGGGCGAGGAGGCAGTTGGCGGCAAACTTGCCCGGCATCTGGCACTCGGGTCCGTAAAGATCGAGAATTGATTGCGGTTCGTTGCTGATGTCGGTGGCCTCGGGGACGGACATCTGCATGCGGAAGGACATTTCGTATTGGGCGATGCGCGTGGCGATTTCGGGGTCGCCGAAGGCCTCGAGCTGCATGCGGTTGAGCTGTTCCATGCGATGGATCATTCTCCGTCGACCTTCGACGGTTTCGCCGGGTTGGCTGTTTAGGTAGAGGACCGGGGTTTTGCCGCCGCGAAACTGCACGCCTTGATGGATGCTTGGAAGGAATCCGCTGCTCCAGAGTTTGGTGTAGACCGGTTGGCTGCCCGGTCGTCCGGTGCCGTTGGAAATCAGGACACAAAAAGTGGGGAGGTTGCTATTTTCGGAGCCCAGCCCGTAGCTCATCCATGAGCCCATGCTGGGACGACCGGGCTGTTGGTTTCCGGTTTGGAAGAAGGTCACTCCGGGGTCGTGATTGATGGCCTCGGTGTGCATTGATTTCACGAAGCAAAGCTCGTCGGCCACCTTCGCGGTGTGGGGGAGGAGTTCGCTGATCCAGGCGCGGCTTTCGCCATGTTGGGCAAAGTTCCACTTTGATCGGGCGACCGGGAATGAACTCTGCCCCGAGGTCATGCCGGTGAGGCGTTGGGTCTTCTCAATAAAGCCTTCCTTGCTCCATTTTTTAGTTTGAGGATCGAAGCTCTTGAAGAGTTCCTTTCCGTGGTGTTCGTCGAGCTTTGGTTTGTAGTCGAAGAGGTCCTGCTGCGAGGGTGCCCCGTTCATGAAGAGAAAGATGATGCGTTTCGCCTTGGGTGCGAATTGGCTGCCTCGTTTGGCGATATCCGCAGCAAAGGCCTCCGGGGACAGGAGGGAACCAAGAGCCAGTGATCCGATCCCTGCAGTGCCTGACCCCAACAATTGACGCCTCGTGATGACGTGTTTCAAGGCGTCGAGACTCTCCGTTTCCATGCGTGTGAAGTAAACGTGAAGATGACCGGAGTTCAATCATCTTCTCAGACGTGGATTTACAGAAAAGCCAGCAGTTCATCTGCGTCTGGAGTATCTTTTCCGTTCTGACAACTGGCCGCTTGAGCGGGGCTGCGGGCTGCGCCAATCACATGTTGACCTTCAATCTTTCCCTGAACATCAGCCTCAAGGAAACCCGGGAGGGAAAAGGAATCTCCTGGCAGTTGGTTAAAAAACCGGGTGATTCATTTCAACCCACGTGATCCAACCCGGCGAGTCCGGCGCAGGATCGATTTCCGATTCAGACTTTTGCAAGGGGGCGTAACTCAATGTCGAGCCGTCCACCGGAGGCGTTGTCATCCGAGACGACCTGGGGGATGCCCTGCAATATGTCCAGCGAGGGTTGATGGGTGTGTCCGGCGAAGACGGCGAGGAGATTGGAAGCAGCGAAGACCTCACGATGAAAATTCAGGGTCGTTTGGGTGTGTCCGGCATCCCGCCATGGGAGGCGACGCTCCAGCTTGAATCCCTTGTCCGATTTGGCGCCCCATTCCGGGTGTCCGCAGCCGAAGCCCAACGGCCGGCCGGGCATATAAAGCGGAATATGGACGAAAAGGAGAACCGGCATCTCAACCGCCATCAATTTGCGGAAAGCGGCGAGCTGTTCCGGTAGAATCTCGTAGGTCGAGTTGTCGAGAAAAAGGATCCGCACCCCCTTGATGTCCCGTGAGGTGATGAGCGGATTCTCGCCTTGATAAAGGGGTAGTAGCCGTTTTTGAATCCAGGCATCGCGCAGTTCCCGACTGGTGCCCTCCATGCCCTCGTAATGCCAGTCGTGGTTGCCCGAGGTGTAGAGATAAGGAAGGTCGGCCTCCTTGAGGCGTGCCAAAACCCACTCCATGTTTGCCTCGGAAGGGAAGCTGAGGAGATCACCGGGGAGGGCGAGCAAATCTGCCTTGGACTTTTGCGCGGCGAGGATGCCTTCCACGAAGCATTCTTGCGGCGTGGTGGGCTTTCGTGTCGATGCGTGGCGTGTCGTATTGTAGGCATCTGCCATGCGCTTGCTATACTGACGGAATGGCTCCTCCCGTGCATCATGCAAGTGGAGGTGCGTGTCTGACATCATGGTGATGTTCACCGATTCATCAATGGCCGCACAGTGGATCTTCACCGTGTTGTGGGTGAGGGAAAACGAACGGGGCATCGAACCGGCAGTTGGCAACGACTTACCATGCGAACTGGGTGGAAGCATCGAGCCTGCGGACAGACCAATGGTGGTGGACATGAAATGTCGACGGCGCATGGCTCACGCTATTGGAAGTCTTCCCGGAAACGAAGAAAATTGTGTCGTGCTCCACCGGCAGGGGGCAGGCCAGAAGGTGGCGGTTTCAAATGAAAAATTTGCTTCAATTCGAGGTCACAGGTCGTAGATCTTAATCCATGAGCAAAACCTATAATGTCGGCGTGATCGGTTACGGCTGGGCCGCAACGGCCCATATCGAGGCCATTAACAAGACCAGCCAGGGTCGGGTCACCGCCGTTTATTCGTCCCGAGCCCTCGATCCCGCCACCCTTTCCGCCGCCCATGGAGGTGAGATCAAGGTCTACAACAAGGTCGAGGATCTCCTCGCCGATGACTCCATCGACGTGGTTGACATCACCTCCTACCCGACGCAGCACAAGGAGCAAGCGATCGCCGCTGCGGAGGTCGGCAAACAGGTCATTCTGGAGAAGCCGATCACTCTGAATCTGGCCGACGCTGAAGCGATTAAGACGGCCTTTGACGAGCACGGCACGAAATCCTGCGTCTGCTTCGAGCTGCGCTTCATTTCCCAACTCACCACGATCAAGGGGCTCCTCGACGATGGCATGATTGGCGACATCCACTATGGGGAGGTTGACTACTATCACGGTATCGGTCCCTGGTATGGCCAGTATCGTTGGAACACCACCCGGGAGAACGGTGGCAGCTCGCTGCTCTCGGCCGGTTGTCACGCCCTTGATGCGCTCCTCCTGTGCATGGGGTCGGAGGTGGAGGAGGTCACCGCTTACAACGCCCGGTCCAAGAATCCGGTCTTCACCGAGTATGAATACCCGACCACAACCACCACGCTGATTAAGTTTAAGAACGGAGCGGTAGGGAAGTGCGCCAGCGTGATCGACTGCATGCAGCCCTACTACTTCCACACTCACCTATGTGGCAGCGAGGGGAGCATTCTCGATAACAAACTCTACTCTTCGAAGCTTCATCTTCGTGACAAGACCTGGACGGAATTGCCCGTGGCTCTCGCCGACTCGGGGGATGTCGCCGACCACCCATACCAGGACCAGTTTCAGGCCTTCTTCGATGCCCTCGACAAGGACGAAGCGATGCCGCTCACCAGCTACGAGGAAGCTTTTAAGACTTTCCGAGTGCTTTTCGCCGCCGATCAAAGTGCCGCCGAGGGGCGCAGCATTCGTCTTTAAATCGATCATTATGCGCACCACTGCCCTCGCCATTTTTGCCCATCCCGACGACATCGAATACTTCGGAGCCGGAACCTTGCTCCTCCTCCGTGAGGCGGGGTTTGATATCCACTACTTCAACCTTTCCTCCGGGAGCTGCGGATCGGTTGAGATGGATGCGGAAGAGACGCGACGGGTCCGCCTGGAGGAGGCCCAAAATGCCGCCGCCATTCTGGGGGCCACCTTCCACCCGCCGATTTGTGATGATCTGGAAATCTTCTACAACATTGACACCCTCCGAAAAGTCGCGGGGGTGGTGCGGAAGGTGAAGCCGTCCATTGTTCTCACCCACCCACCGCAGGATTACATGGAGGACCACACCAACGCCTGTCGGCTGGCGGTGACCGCCGCCTTCACCAGCGGCATGCCCAACTTCGTGACCGACCCGCCCTCCCGCAAAACCTATCCGGAGGATGTCTTCGTTTACCATTCCATGCCGCACGGTCTCTGTGATCAACTCCGCGTTCCGGTGACGGCGGGATCCTTTGCCAACACCACCATGGTCATTGATCGGCAGCGGAAGGCTCTCGCGGCCCACGCTTCCCAACAGAACTGGCTCGATCATTCCCAGGGCGCCAATTCCTACCTGCAGGTTCTCGACTCGCTGGCAGAGCAGGTCGGCGCGCTCTCCGGACGATTCGAGAAAGCCGAAGGGTGGCGGCGTCACTTGCACCTCGGCTACTCCGCGAAGGATGAGGACCCTCTTGTCGAGATTCTCGGCGACCGCTACTTGATCAATCCGGACTATCCACCGCTTTCACAAACACCTCTTAACGATGCGTAAACATTCCAAAATTTCCCCCGACTGGTGGGACTACACCACCCTCGATGACGACCTGATTCAGGACGCCGCCCGCCTGACTCCGCACGATCTCCAGCAACTCTCCCGCCCGGGATTCGAAGTGGTCTTCTACGACACCCTCGAGGAATTCTACCTGTGTGAGGCGCTCGAGTATATTAATGCCTGGAAGCAGGCCACCGCCGATAACCCGGTCGGGATCTGCGGGCCCATCGGCCCGACCGAGCAATTGCCTTTGGTGGCCCGTCTCTGCAATGAACTCGATCTCGATCTTTCCCAGGCTCATTTCTGGGGGATGGATGAATGGATCGGTGAAGATGGCCGGGAAGTGCCCCTTGGTCATCCGCTTTCTTTCGAGCGCGCCGACCGGGAACTCTGCTTCAATCATCTCAAGAATCCTATTCCCGAAGAGAACCTGCATTTTCCGAAAGCCGACACAAAAGCCTTTATCGACTCCTGGAATGCCGGGGTCCGTTGTGCGGTGATGCAGGGAGGGCAGGGGGATATCAAGCACTGGGCTTTTAATGATCCGCTCCGTCGCGAGGGACGGTATGCCGACGCCCCCCCTTCGCCGGAGGAGTATCGCCAGCTCACCACGCGCGTGGTCGAGCTGCACCCGGTGACCCTGGCGCAGAATGCCCGCACCTCGGGTGGAGGGAATATCACGATGGTCCCCAACCGGGCTGTCACCGTCGGGCCGATCGAAACATGGCAGGCCGAGAAGGTTTCCATTTGGCAGGCCGGCGTTCACGACAATCCGCTTGGCCAACGCCTCACCGCCCTCATGATCGCGAAAGGCATCGCCGACTCCGCCGTCCCTATGTCACTCCTCGCCGATCACCCCAACGTGCGGTTCAATTACTTCCGCGGTGGACTGGGATCCTGCGCGGTGGAGATGCATTAGACCGGGTCGCGGGCTTTGCCCGAATCACGGCGAAAGAAAGCGAGAGAGCCCGCTGAGTGGCAGGGTGGAGGATCATCTTGAATTGCGCCAATTGCATTCGAGATCGTGGGTTTGTCAGAAAAAGTGAACCTTGAATTCCGATCGCCCCATACAGCTCTGAAATCCATGCAGCCCGTTGAACAGCCAGAGACCCCCGAGCGAGAACTGATCGGCCGCGCGCAGAATGGCGATGTGGACGCTTTTTCCATTTTGATGGAAGGGTTCCAGCCACGGCTGCTGGCTCAGGCGATCGTGTTTTGCCGCGATGCGGAACTTGCACGGGATCTGGTGCAGGAAACGATGATCGCGGCGTGGAAGAGCCTCAAGCGTTTCGACGGAACCTGCCAATTATTCACCTGGCTGTATGTCATCTTGCAGCGGCAGCACGGGAGAGCGAGAGGATGGTTTGCACGGCGGCTCCCATCACCAACAGCGGAGCAGATTCTGGCAGGATCCCGGCGCGAGACAACTGCGGCCACTGAGAATTCCGACTTCGGTGCCGACGAGTCCGAGCTCCTTCGAGCCATCGTCTCGGCTCTCCCGCCCAAGCACCGGGAGGTGATTCGACTTCGATTTTACGCCGACGCGAGTGAAGCGGAAACGGCCAGTGCGTTGGGCATTTCGGTCGGCACGGTGAAGAGCCGGTTGCACCACGCTCTGAAAAAACTGCAAGGGATGAGAGAAAAACTGAACCTCTTGCGGTCCGAAGATCATTAACTCACAGACACAAGGATGAAAGACGACAATCAAGACCTGGCCAGGCTGCTCCACAACGATGCGAAGAGTGTCCGTGAGCTTGAGGCCTTTGACTCCAGACTGCACCAAGACACGATGCGGGAGATCAGCCTGGGCGAGGCGGGTGTCAATCGTGAGCGGTGGTTCACCTGGTCTCCGCTGAATGTGTCCGTGACTGCGGCCATGGCCGTAATGGCTTGCGTATGGGTTCTGCGACCGGGTCAGCCGCCCGCTCAACCCGGGGCTCACCCCGGGCCGGAGATCGCCCTCGTCGTAGACCCGGCTCCCGGTTCTTCGCTCGCCTATCGGCAGGCGCTTGCAGAGGGAGAAGACGCTCTGCTGGCGATGTTAGACCGGGATGGCCGCTCCATCCTTCCGAGGTCGGTCGACGCCTTTCAATCCGATCATTAACCCGGAGACACATTTTTTAAACCACTCCAATGAAATTCAAAATCAAATCAATTCTCCTCGCCATCTTCTGTTGTGTGTCCTCTCTGGCACCAGCTGGCGATGTCCGGAGTTCGCGAAATACGAACCCGGCTCTCCTCTATTGGCAGGCGGCTGCGGAGCTTCCAGCCTTGAGTGATGCTCAAGCCAAACAGTTGCGCGAAATCGTTGATGGCAAGGCCGACTTCAAGGCTGAGCATATCGAAGAGTTGAACTTCGAGCGGACGGTGAATTTTCTTCGTAAGGCCGTCGCATCCGAGGCTCCCTGCGAGTGGGGTCTTGTCTGGGAAGATAGTCTCGAAATGCGGACCCCTCACCTGGCCAAGATGCGCGAGTTTTCGGTCATGACTTTGGTCCTTGCTGAGGCGAAATTTTCCAAGGGAGAAACGGCTGCGGGAATCGATCTTCTTTTGATCGCCCATCACATCGCACGCGATTCAGATGCGGCCCCCTCGCTCATCAGCAATGTCATCCAGAATTTCCTGGAAAGGAGGACGATCGCCACGGCGGCACGCCACTGCATGGGGTGGGATGCGGTCGAGCGGGAGAACTACACCCGGCGCCTGGCTGAGTTGCCAGACCTCGGTCCTCTGCACCGCGCCTTTTTGACGGAACTGGTTTGGATCGACTGGTTTAAAAAGGAGGTCGAAGGGGATCTTGAAGAGGCGCTCAAGAAATTAGGGCTCCGCGGCAAGAAAAGTGACCCATTCAAGAGCCCCGGGGTCATTGGGGAGATGATCGCAATTTATCGGAAAAGGCATGCGGGTGGTGTGGCCGCACTCAAGCTGGAGGGCGAAGCGCGACGCCTTGCCGTCGCTGAATTCGAGAAGGGGATCGCAGCCAATAAGGACCGGCCTGAAAATTTATTTGTGAGTTTGCTGATGCCGACACTTCACAAAATGGTCCGCGCCGAGGATCAGACTGAGATGGCCCGGGCAATGTTGGAATCCGCATTGGATCTCGGGCCTGAGATCAGCGAGAAAGACATGGTCGGTCAGCCTTTCCAATTAGTCCGGAAGGATGGCGGGGTGGAGCTGGGCTCGAAAGAACTGGAATTCTCCCTGAAGTTCGCAAAATAGCAAATTGGGCAATCTCTCCCCGGGGGAGCATTCCGGGCAGGGTTACTCATCGGGCTTCCGGGGTCATTCCTGACCGGCCTGTCTTCCTGATGCGCCTGCCCCTGAATTCCGGAGCGAGGGAGGATGATCTCTTCCTACTTTTTGGCGCGCTCGAACTTTCCTTTGAGGAAGGGCTGGAAGCTCTTGGCGATTTTCGCGACGTAGGGATCATATAATTTGTTCTCGGCGTGCGGGTAGGAGATTTGGAACCCAACCCAGTTTCCGTCACGGACGGAGACCTTGTTGTAGAATTCCTCCCCGTTGCGGACGCCCGAGACCACGAACCAGTCCTTTTTTCGGACCTTGTAGGTGATGGCCTCTCCGTAGTGTGCGAGGGAGTTTCTCCAGAATCGCTCCAGGCTTGCCGTCCCCAGCAGGCCACCTTCCACCTCCAGGACGAACTTCTTGCTCGCCGAGACGAATTTTCGGCCTGAACGCTCGTCGGGAGGATGGGTTCCTGTCGAATTGCCGGGAAAGGAGAGGGAGAACCCGAATCGTAAGTTCGTGTAGAGGTCCCATTCTTCGGCCTTGGCCAGGGAGGAACCGATGAGAGCAAAGGCGAGGAGCAGGGCGGGAGTTTTCATGGATAGGGAGTGCTTTGGACGGGACGAACGATCAGTCGGCGCCATGACAGGGCACTATCGCTTGTGGTCCTGTCTGTTAAAAGCCCGGAGTTGCGAATTCGGGGCCGGGAAGGACGCCGCCGCTTCTTTCCATGAATCCGTTAGAGAAAGATCTTCTTCCCGCCATTCTTCGCACTCTCGTAAATCGCGGTGATGACTTCCACGGATTTGCGCGCTTCGGTGGCACAGGTCGAGGGATCGCGGCCTTCCTTGATGGCGGAAACAACTTCTTCGAAGTTTCGCTGGTGCTGGTAGAAATTGATCGCGGTGGGATCGTTTGCTCCGAGTCCGGCTTCCTGTCCCTTCATGAGAGTGTTTTGAATTTCGGCATCTTCGGGCTTTTCTTTGCGGAAGTCCCACATTTCGAATGCTTCGTCGGCGAGGAATACCGAGCCATCTGTTCCGGCGAGTTGGACGCGGGCAGGATGACCGTCTTTTGACCAGGTGCAGGTGGAGGCTTCGATGACTCCACGGGCTCCGTTTTCGAACTCCACGATCGCGACGCAGTGGTCCTCGACTTCGATGCGCTCGTGAGCGAGGCAGACGGTGTTTGCTTGGACGCTCTTAACCGGGCCGGCGAGATAGATGAGGGCATCGACGGTGTGGATGGACTGGTTCATCAGGGATCCGCCGCCATCGAGGGCCCAGGTGCCACGCCAACCGGCCGAGTCATAGTAGGCTTGGTCGCGATACCATTTAATATAAGCGGATGCGGAGGCGAGTGTTCCGAAGCGGCCTTCGTCGGCTGCTTTTTTGAAGGCATCCATACCAGGGTGAAAGCGGCGGTTGAGCACGGCGGCGAGGGTTTTTCCCTTGTCCCTGGCTGCCGCCATGAGCTGGTCGATCCGCTCGATGGTGATTTCAAGGGGCTTTTCAACGATGGCATGTTTCCCTGCATTGAGCGCGGCGAGGGTGGGATCCAGATGTGCGCCACTCGGGGTGCCAACGGTGACGATTTCGAGTTCATCGTCCGCCATGAAATCGGCCATGTCCGAGAAGGCCTTCGCTCCATACTCGTCGGCGAGTTTATCGGCGGCCTCCTGGCGAAGGTCGAAAACCGAGTGCAGGGTCCCGCCGGTCATGGCGGTGATGGCTTTGGCGTGGAAGTGGCCGATCATTCCGGCTCCGATGATTCCGAATTTCATAATGTAGTGCGTGGAGTTGAAACCATCGCCGCGGGTCTGGCAAGGAAGCCTTTACGTTCCATTTACACACGGGTCGGGAATTGGGGTTACGATGTATCCATGACTCGAGGAGAATTTGCGAAACGTGCGATCATTGCAGGAGGTGGAGCGATGATTTGGATGCCCCTAAACGGGCGCGTCGTTCATCCCCCCCACCATCATCACTGGACGTTGCCACATGTCCGCCCGCGTCCGCAGAATCCGGCAACCCTTGCCGTGACAAACATCGGGGCCAAAGTTTCCATCAAGGGGCAGATTGCCACGACAGAGTTGCTGCTGGGGTTCCGGAATCCGGATGGAAGGGCCAAGGAAGGACGTGCTCTTCTTCCGGTTCCGGGTAAAGCGACCTTGAAGTCATTCGCGATGGAGGGTCCAAGTGGAAAGATTGAGGCCAAATTACTCCCGCGTCGGGAAGCGAGACGAATTTACGATGAGATTGTGAGCCGTTTGAAAGATCCCGCCATTCTGGAATTTGCCGGAATGGGGGCGGTGCAGACGGGCGTCTTTCCGGTGCCTGCGGGAAAGACAATCCGACTTCGCCTGGTTTACGAGGAGCTCCTCGAAATCGATGGTGACCGGGTTGATTATGTTTTGCCCCGGACCCAGGCGATGACTGCCGACGCTCCGCCTTGGACCATTTCGCTTGATTGGAAGGAGAACGCCGGAATCCGGACTCTCTATTCACCTTCTCATGAAGTTTCTCTGAAACGTGACTCTCGAAAACGAGTGTCATTCAAACTCAGCGGAAAGATCAATCCCGGCCCACTTCAGGTTTCCATTTTGAAGCGCCGGTCCAAGCAGGCCGTCGCGAGTTTTATGTCCCATCCCGAGAAAGATGATGAGGGATATTTTCTCATGCTGCTGTCTCCCCCCGAGCGGGATAATGACGCTCCGAAGCTCAAACGTGAAGTCACGGTGGTAATGGATCGGTCTGGAAGTATGGCGGGTCTGAAACTCAAGCAAGCGCGCGCCGCGGCCCGACAGGTCATTGGAGGATTGGAAGACGGTGAGCGTTTCAACCTCATCACTTACAATGAAGCGGTGGAGTGCTTTTCCGAAGAACCCGTCGAGTTGAATGAGCAAAATCGTCAACATGCGCATCAATTTCTCGATCGCCTAAGGGTGAGCGGTGGAACCAATATTCATGGCGCTTTGACCACGGCACTCTCACAAGGGACCAGGGAGGGGTTTCTTCCCATGGTGCTCTTTCTCACCGATGGTCTTCCGACAATCGGGGAGACTTCCGAAGTGAAAATCCGTGAATCGATTGCAAAGGTCAATCAAGGGAAGCGTCGCATCTTTACCTTTGGAGTGGGTGTCGATGTGAACACTCCGCTTTTGTCCCGTCTCTCCGATGATAGCCGGGCGGTGCCGACATTTGTGCTCCCGGGAGAGGATGTGGAAGTGAAGGTTGCAAAGGTCTTTCGCCGACTGGCCGGCCCCGTTCTCGGTTCCCCCAAACTCAGGGTGAAGGGAGCGCCCGGACGGATGACCGATTTACTGCCGTCGGAACTGCCTGATTTCTTTGCGCAGGACCAGATTGTCCTGGTCGGACGATACCATGGGAAAGAGCAGTTGGATTTTGTTCTGAAAGGCAGCGATGGCCGGGAAGAGAAAACATATGGGTTTTCATTCCAACCCACGGCGAAGCGAAATTCGGATTTCGTTCCCCGTCTTTGGGCGACTCGTAAGATTGCCATTCTTACCGAAGCCCTCCGCGATCTGGGTGCTGATTCCTCCATGATGGGACTCACCGGAAATAGTCCTTCTTCGAATGACCCCAAAGTCAGGGAGCTGGTGGATGAAATTGTGCGGCTATCAACAGAGCATGGAATTCTGACCGAGTACACCGCATTCCTCGTCAGAGAGGGCGAGGTGTTTAATACGCGTGCTGCCCAGAATCAAATCGCCTCCGATAACTTTGTGGGGCGTGCGATCAGGGAGAGGAGTGGAAATGCCGGTGTGAACCAGGAGATGAATTTGAAGAAATCAAAGGCCTCCAAAACGGTGGATCAATTCAATCGATGGGTAAACGAAGATCTTGAGGAGGAGGGCGTGACCAAGGTTCAGCAGGTGGGCCGCAAGACATTCTATGCCCGTGGCAGGGAATGGGTCGACTCGGAGGCAACCAACACTCCGGCCCGTGAAATCACAGCAGTCGAAATCGGCACCCCTGAATTCTTCAAGCTTGTGGACCGATTGGTCGTTCTGAATCAACAGAGTGCTCTTGCTCTCGGACCAAATACCCACCTCGTGGTGGATGGAAAACTTTACCAACTTCGCTAAACTCAAACTCAAAAACCACCATGAAACGAAATCCCAAAACATTTCTCGTACTTTGTAGTGCCCTCTTCCTAAACAACGTCTCTGCCCAAGAAGAGATCAAACCCAATGAGGGGCAGTCCAAAGTTCAGCTCGCAATCCTTCTCGATACCAGCGGGAGCATGAGCGGGCTCATTGAACAGACCAAAACCCAGCTCTGGAAGGTTGTGAATACCTTCATCGGTGCCAAACAAAACGGACAGATTCCTTTTGTTGAAGTGGCACTTTATGAATACGGGGCCGGAAATTCGAACCCCAACTACATCCGCGCGATCCAGCCTCTCACCCGTGATCTTGATCAAATTAGTGAAGATCTCTTTGCCCTCAAAACTTCGGGCAGCCAGGAATACTGTGGAGCGGTGATCGCAGAGGCAACCAAAATACTCAAGTGGGACGCCTCGCCGGATGTTTACAAGGCGATCTTTATTGCCGGCAACGAGTCTTTTACCCAGGGATCGGTTGATCCGACGAAAGCGTGTCAGGACGCGATTGCGAATGGAATCATCGTGAACACCATTCACTGTGGTGATGAGCAGGAAGGAATCAAGGGTGGATGGAAGTCCGGAGCCTTACTTGCAGACGGAAATTTTCTCGTGATTAACCACAATGCCGCGATCGTTCATATCGAAGCTCCCCAGGATGCCGAGATCGTCGATTTTAACGAAAAGCTTAATAAAACCTACATCGCCTATGGGAAGACGGGAGCGAGGAAGCTGGCGTCCCAAACCGCCCAGGATGGAAATGCCCTTCAAAAGGAGAAATCCGGGGCCGCCGTCGGTCGTGCGGTCACCAAAGCCAGCAAGAATTACTGGAATGCCAGCTGGGATCTGGTGGATGCCACGAAAGAGAAGGGCTTTGACTGGGCCAAGGTGAAGGAAGAGGACCTGCCTGAAGAAATGAAGAAGCTCAATCTCGAAGAACGGAAGAAGTTCGTCGCGAAAAAAGAAGCCGAGCGCGGGGAAGTTCAAAAGCAGATCCAGACCCTCAATGATGCCCGTAAGAAGTTTGTCGCAGAGAAGAGGCGGGAGACTGCTGAAGACGGGGAAGAGACCCTCGATGTCGCGGTCACCAAAACAGTGCGCGACCAGGCTGCTAAAAAAGGGTATCAGTTTAAAAAGTAAACGATGTTGAGCCCAACTATTCTTGTAGTCGAAGATGATCCTGCCGTGCGTCAGGGTGTCGTTGATGCCCTGACTTTCGCGGGATATGAGGTCCTCTCCGCGGCTGACGGTCGGGCAGGAAGGGAGGCTGCCTTGACCGCCCGCTACGATCTTCTTCTTTTGGACCTCATTCTACCCCACTATACGGGGTTTGAGATTCTCGAGGCATTGCAGGGAAACCGGGCAGGCCAGGCGGTGATTATTCTTTCTGCGAAAGGTGAGGAAAATGACCGTGTGAAAGGCCTGAAAATGGGGGCGGATGATTACGTGATGAAACCGTTCAGCGCGCGCGAACTTCTTGCGCGTGTCGATGCGGTGTTGCGTCGAACGACCGAACGACAGGCGCTCGGCGAGAAACACGAAGTGGCGGGGCGGGTGATTGATTTGACCTGTGCCGAGATTGTCCGCGATGGAGTTCGCCAGGAGCTCTCCGAACGGGAGGTGGGTGTCTTGCGATACCTCATCGCAAATCCCGAGCGTCCCGTTCCACGGGATGAACTTTTGCGCCATGTCTGGGGACTCGACCCCAATCGAATCGAAACGCGTACGGTGGACATGCACATTGCCCACCTCCGTAAGAAGCTGGGTGATCAATCCCAGGAAATCCTCGAAACCGTTCGTGGCCGCGGTTACCGACTCGCCCTGAAACCATGAATCGAACCTGGCTCATTTGGTTGGTCATGGTGGGATGCGCGGCACTCATCCTTGGAATGTTTGCCTGGATCACGGAACGTGCCCTGACTTCGGAAAAAGAACGTGCCGAAGCGGAAGCAGCCTCTTTGCTGGGTGAGCGGGTGCGGCTTTCCCTTTCCCGAATGGATGGAATTGGATCCGACCTCCTCGTGGCCGAAAATCTCCGGGCACCGATGTTTTTCCGCTCGTATTTTTCGCCGGCGAACATTGTCACGAATCAGTTTCAGGATGTGGAGCCGGGAATCGTGCTGCAACCGTCTCCCTTGCTGATTGAAGAGGTGGATTTTATCAATCTTCACTTCGAAGTGAGCTCACGGGGCGAAGTGAGTTCTCCGCAGGTGCCGAGAGGGAATCAACGCGAACGCGCCCTTGGATCGGGATTGGATCAAAGTCGTTTGGATGTGATGGATGCCCGCTTTGAAGCTCTTCAGAAAGTACTTCCCGGTCGGGGTGCCATGGCTGCGGTTTTTGGACACAAGGTGGAAATCAATGAACCCGAGACGCAGCAGGCCAACAAATGGTTGAGTGAGAACGCTTCCCAAATTGCGCCCCAGAAACCAGCGGTGAAGGAAGAGTATCAAGAGAAACTTGTCCAACGGGAGCAGGCTTCCCGCTCGAAGGCGTACGTTGATAAAATTGAAAAGGCGGCCAAGAAATCCGCTGATTGGGGGAACACGAAATCTTTCAAAACTCCTTCGAAGCTGGATCCCGACGGAATTCTCAGCGTGTCGCCGTTTATGCCTCTCTGGCATGGTGATGAGTTGTTTTTTGTGAGGGAGGTCACGAGGGTGAGAAGCCGGACCTATCAGGGGCTTTGGGTCGCGAAAGTGGAACTGAAGAGAGCTCTGATGACGGAGGTTCCCCTTGATCTGGGGAAGGCTTCCTTGATTCGAAGTGATCAATCTCCCGAGGATGCCGGTCGACTTGTTTCCCTGCCCTGGGCATTGTTGACGGGTCCGGCACCTGCGATCGAAATGCCGGCGTTCACCCCTCTTCGTAAAACGCTCATCGCAGGGTGGGTTGCAGCCGTGCTGGCATTGTTTGCGCTTTATCTGCTTCTGGCAGGAGTGATGAAATTGAGTGAGCGACGTGCCGCTTTCGTTTCATCGGTGACCCACGAACTTCGCACGCCGCTAACCACTTTTCGGCTCTACTCGGAAATGCTTGTCGAAGGGATGGTCACCGATGAAGAGAAAAAGCAGGACTATCTCCGCACCATGCTGAGTGAATCCGAGCGACTCAATCACCTTGTTGAGAATGTCCTTTCCTACTCAAGAATCGAGAGGGGGAATGGCCGTTCAAACTTTGAAAAACTCGGTGTGGCCGATTTGATCGAACGGATGCGACCTGTGCTGCAGCGTCGTGTTGATCAAGAGGATGCCGCGCTTTCGATCGAACTTGCCGATGACCTCGGTAAAGTGGAGACCGACGTCACGGCGGTGGAACAGATCCTGTTTAATCTGATCGATAATGCCTGCAAGTATGGCCTGCCCGAGGGGCAGCAAGGGCATGTTACGCTGGACGTCCGCAAGGGAGGGAAGGGGATTGTTTTTGAAGTCAGCGACGAAGGCCGGGGAATCGAGAGATCAGAAAAGAAGCGGCTTTTCAGAGCCTTTCACAAGAGTGCCCATGATGCTGCCCACGATAAGCCGGGCGTCGGACTCGGGCTCGCCTTGTGCCGTAGGTTGGCGCGGGCTCTCGGTGGTGACTTGAAACTCGGCAGCCCCCGGGAAGGCGGCGCGAGCTTTGTGTTGAGTCTCCCTTAATCGGAATGAAGCCTATGGTGCCGGAACGATCCGCACGCGATAGAATTTATGGCTTCCGTCCGGCGTGATGGAGAGTGACTCCCGAACTCGTCCGCTGCCTGCGATCGTGATTGGGCTTTGGGTAAGATTGACGTTACTCCAGGTGATCAGATCATCAGAGTTTTGAATCTCCCACGTGACTCCAACAGGAAAGGCGTTACGAGTGAAGGTCAGAGATAATGCGCTTCCCGGGGAACTGATCGATACCGGATTTGTATTGGTGGACGCCGGGTCGGTGCCAAAGAAATACTCGGCAAGATTGGTGAGTCCATCTTCGTCATCATCACCATTGGGATCGGCGGGGTAGAGGACATCAGGATATCCGGGATTTCCTCCGGCCTGATCCGAAGCTTTCCAACTGGTGGGAACTCCGTGATTGGGATTGGAAAGGGGATCGACGAGGACCAGGGAGGAGCCAAGGCCATCGGCACCGGGAGGCCAGCCCAAGCCCGCGTCGTCATCGTAATCGAAGCTTTGAATCAAGCTGCCATCGTTCGCGATGAGGATGATCGTTTCGCCTCCGTTTGAGAGGCTGCTTTCGAAGTTCCCGGGAGCCAGCAGGAAGCCGCTTTCTCCATAGGCTGCGATGAAGGTCTCTCGGTCCGTGGCGATCACGACCCGTTGGAGGGGGGGCAGAACGAAGCCCGCCGGGAAGGTGTAAAGGATTCCGTCGGTGAAGCTGACGTTGGTGAGGTCAAGAGTCAGTTCGGGGTTGATGTTGAGGATCTCGATGAACTCGAGATTTTCATAAGGTCCCTGCGGATTATACATGATCTCGGAGACAACAATGTTTCCGGAAGTGGCAGGGGTGCCAACAATGAAGTCAGCTTCACGAAGGGCCGACCACTCTCCATTCAACAAAGTTCGGGACCTTACAGTGCCGGTTTGCGCCAGATTGACGGTGTTTCCTCCGGCAGCGGCTCTCTTTTGGGTGACTGACATTTGGATGCCGAGATCGGAGTTTCCTGCTGAAAAGTTATGAAGCTCCACGGCAATCGTGTTTGATCCCTCGAGAAGGTCTCCCGGTGCGGGGGTGAAGGAAAAGACGACGGGTTCGGTTTCCGAGGGAGTTGCGGGGCCGAAATCGGAGTAGTTGACAATCGAATTTGGAAATCCGTCCCGATAGATTTCACGACCGTTTAAATAAATGATCATGGCATCGTCACGGATCGTGCTGAAGATGAGTTCGCTAATTTCACTGGCGTTGCTCATTTGGACTTCTTTTCTGAAGTAAATTGTAGGGTATGCTCCGCCGAAGGGCCCGATGATGATGGTGGTATTTGGCGAAGTGATTCCGCTGACGGCGTTGGCAAGTCTTCCCACGAGAGGGCCCTGTGCTCCATTCGGATTTGTGGCCGGATCGGGGGCCCAGGCGCTGTTGTCGAACGCGGGGTGTTTCCAGTCGTTGGTGTTGTAGGAGGGGTTTCCGACGACGATATTGCTTGGGGAAAGCGCGGTGGCGCTGGCAAGGTAGGTCCAACCGAAATCGTTGATTCCGATGAGCGGGCTTTCTATAAATCCGCCAAAGGTGCCTGCCGTTGGGTTTGCGCTTCCGCCATCCAGGCGAGGATCGGAGCCGTCGGTGGTGAAGTAGACGGCGCCTTCGGGCGAGGTGAGTTGAAGCGGGAAGTTCGCTGGGACGACCCCACCAAATTGCGAATATTGGGGGGGATCAATGGAGGGGTAGAGGTTTTGGCCCCGTAGTTCCCGAATGAATGAACGTGAGTCGTCGAGATCGTGAAGCGTTGGGAGATAATTGTCGGTGACATTCTCCAGTTCCTTGACCCAGTGCTGTTCCCGCGTGAAGTAGATGGGGGAGTTGATGGTGGGCGGGTAGTGATCGCTATCGATATTTGTGCTGCTTGAAGCGGTGTTTCCATATGGGGTGGAAGCCTGAACATCTCCCCAGCGGGCTGATTCGGCAACGATGGCCTTGTCGATCTGGCTGTTGATTTCGAGAAAGCTCTGGACGGTGTTTGCCACGGTGAGGGCGCCATCATCGTGAAGATGTTTGTAGACCCGGTCTGCGAAGAGCATTTTGAAATCGTCATTCCGACGAAGACGTTGGAAAGGAAGCATGCCGGTTCGGGAATCGTTGTAGCGGTTCCAGGAATATTTATCGAAAGCGATTTCCTGGTCCCAGACGTTGAAGCGATAGCGTCCGTCACCGCTGAGAGCATTGGCCGCGGCATACGCGTTTTTAGCCGGCCAATCTTCGGAATCCCCAAAGAGGTGGAGGATGACCCAATCGGCATAGTTCTCGACGTCGATCTTGGTCTTGGCTGTTTCGTATCTCGCGGGATCGGAAACGCCGCTTAAGCTGGAAATCATGGCGTTCCAAAGTGGTCCGGGCGTGCCGAGGTCGGCATTGACTTCCCAGTCTTCTTTGTTTCCTCCCTGATGATCGGCGTAGAAGTCGTCCTCAATCCGCTCGGCGAGATTATGAAGACCAAAGTAGGCTCCGTTCACATAGAGGTGGACGAAGTTCCCGTATGATGATGGCTGCCCCATATCACGAAAGAGTTCCTTCATCCAAAAGTCACGGGTGTAGAGCGAGTCGTTGGGGCGGTAACGGGCGGAACTCCACGAAGCGAGGGCCCAGGAGTCGGTAAAGCAGGCCCGGAGGACGAGCTTGTTGAATTCATCAACCGGAGAATCCGGGAAAAGGTTGTATCTCAGTTTTCCAATTCCGACCGATGAGGAAAAGGTGAGACGAAGGGAATGTTTTTGCATTCGGGTTGGAGTCCGGGAGGAGTTTCCGTGGGTTTCGATTTTACAATCCTCCTGGAATCCTCTGCTGCCATCCGGAAGAATATACTCGATCGAGCAGATTTTTTCGAAGCGGTCCCGTGGCGTGCCATAAAGACTCTTGGGTGAAGTCGAGGTTCCATCGCGGGTGGTCACAAAATCCTCCTGTTTCATGGTCAGGGAAACACTTGGAATATCGAGGAGGGCATCGCGAACGGAGTAACCCGGGGCGCGCAGATTCAAGGTGTCATTGACGACCCGTGGATCCATGTCGTAGTCAGCTGGAATCACGCGTCGCACCTGGCTGTCATATCCCCAATCCTCCGCCCAGCCTTTGGCGATCAGGCCTGCTGAGTTTTGGGTCTCGACGTCATCGAGAAAAATGAAGGTGTGGGTGTCGACATTGGTCGGAATAAAGTTTCGCGATTCGAGATATGCGATGGCGCGGACATTCGTGGTGGTAGTGATGTTGATGGGGCCCGAGTAAGTCATCCCGTTGGTGAGAGAAGGGAGCGATCCGTCGAGGGTGTATCGGATGGTGGCTTCCCTGGATTGAGAGATAATCGAGAGATCAAAGGGAGCGTCGTAAAAGCCTCGATTGATGCTGAAGTTGGTGTCTTTGACCACTCCGGGAGATCCTGCTCCAACATTGGCAATTCCCGGGCTGGGTGCTGAAAAATACTTTCGTCCGCCGCCACTTGTCGGGCGCCCATAGGAAATGTCGGTGAACTGCTCGGGGTAGACGGGACGAATGACATCTTCGATAAATAGTCCGTCGGGATTGACCAGGGCGAGATATTCTCCGGTGCCTGAAAGACGGAAGTTGGTGTGCGGGTTGCCGGCAGGATCGGTGAAGTCATCGCCCGATGCAAAGATGACCCGGTAACCTCCCGCTCCGATGCTGACGGCGGGAAAGGTCCACTTTGTGAGGTCCTCCACGTCATCAGTCAGATGAAATCCCGTCAGGGTGAGCGTAGTTGAATTTGGATTGTGAATTTCGATCCAATCAGCCCGTCTGCCGTTCCCGTCTTCGAACCCGGTTTCGTTGCTGGCAGAGATTTCACTAATTTCCAGCGGGAGGAGCCCGATCGGTTTTTCAGCTCCGCTGTTTGGATTGCTTTCCTTCTCCAGTTCCACCCGGTCATTGAAGTTATCGTTATCACTGTCTTCGTCGTTCGGGTCGGTGATCGCTCCGTTTGTTGCGGTGACTTCCTCACCATCGAGCAGGCCGTCGGCATCGCTGTCCGGGTTGAGAGGGTCGGTTCCGGTATCTAAAGGAGAGTTGAAGGTGCCATCTCCGGTTTCGACGTGGTCTTGAAGCTCGTCCCCGTCGGTGTCGGCTTTGATAGGGCTCGTGCCTGCTGCTTGTTCGGCGAGGTTGTTGAGGCCGTCGGTATCAGAATTTTCTGTCCCGGTGGTGATTGCCAAAGTTGCGAAGTAGGTGAGTTCCCAGGAGTCATCGAGACCATCGCTATCCGAGTCGATGATCGTCTGGCCGTTGAGCACGGCGATGAGGGAAAGAACGGGGAGAAGATATTTCATCAATGCTGTTTCGTGAGATTAAAGTGCGAGTGCGCGAAGCCTCCAAAAGACTTTGGGGTCGGTCGAGAGGTCGATGACGAACTCGTTGGTCTGAATGGAACCCGAGACATCGCCGGGACTTGTCGGTTGGGTGGTCCAGTTATCAAGGTCATCCGAGGTCTGGAACTCAAGAGTGAAGCCTGATCGACCGAGATGGGAAGGGAAGGTGATGGTGCCTGTTGTTCCGGAGACTTGAAGAGGCGGAAGTTCATCCCTTGAATTGGGATCGGTTCCCATTGCGAATTCGAGAAGGTTGGAGAAGTTGTCTCCATCAGGATCCAATTCGCCCGTGCCGACTCCGTTTGCAGAGGCCCATGCGGCGTAGGTTTCGGTCGTGGGGAGACTCCCCGGGGTTGGCGCGGCGGCATTCCACGAGTTGGCAAAGTTTCCGAAGGCGAGGGAGGTATTACGATTCAGGGAAGAGCCACCAGCTGCGGACGGCCACGGGGCTTCGACAAGGTATCGAACTTCATCGACCGTGATTTGTCCAAACTCGGGAGCAGGCCCGGCCATTTGGAGTCTGACCGTGCCACTTGTATCATCAAGCGGGCCGTCGACGGCCGGGCCGATCAAAGTGACGGTTCCATCGATTCCAAAGTGGTTTCGGAAATCAGTGGCAAGAGCGGTCTCGGTCGCGGGATTAAAGTTTACGATCACGACTGATCCATTGGCGGGAATGGCGTGATCGATGGTGAAGTCAAAATCGAGACCCCCGCGCAGCTTCCATTTTTCGAGAGCGATTGCAGAGCCTCCCTGATTGGTGAGTTCCACAAATTCGTGGTTCGTCGAACCCGCAGGAGCATAGTGGACTTCGGAGACGAAAACAGGGCCCAAAACAGGACCGCTGTTTGTGGATCCAAGTGTCGGGTGCGTCATGGTGACAAGAGTGTCGTAGCCCATGCCATCGAGCCAACGACCCAGGGTGGTGTCTGGTGCGGACGCGGCGAATTCGACATGATCGACAAATGCCACCGGGTTTCCTTCGGCATCGGTCTCGAGGAGCCAGAGATCATCTCCGTTGCTCCCGCTGATACCGAATGAACGGCCCTTTTGCCACATGCCCTTGCTGGGATGATTGTCGAGAAAGAGGACATCAATCGCAAAGCTGTCAGCATTGATGACGGTGACTTCAATGCTCGCATTGAAATCAGAGAAGCCGCCGTAACCATTGATGGTTACGAGATCACCGGTGGCAAGTCCGTGGTTGCTACTAGTGACCACGGTGGGCGATGCTCCGGAAGCTCCCGTGTAATTCGTGACCGGAATGGTCAGTGGGGCATCGTAATCGCTGGCTTGAATGGTATGGTATTCCAATCCGCCGAGAGTCGTTTCGGGGAGAGTGAAGGAGCGATAGATGCTCTTGGAATCCGTTAAGAGCCATCCTCCAATTTCTATCGGAGAGGAGGTGGTGTTGTAGATTTCAATGAAGTCACTGGTCGAGTTGCTGGAGACTTCGTTGATGACGACTCGTTTGTCGGAGATGAGGCCGGCGGTTCCGGGTGAACCGTGGAAAGAAACGCTGGGTGCCCAGTTTGCCGGGGTATTTGCGTTCCCCGGCGGATCGATGATTTCGAGGGATGAACCTGCGCCATCGGGGCGTGAAGGCCAGGGTCCGCTGTCGTTGTATGTGATGGATCTTATGAGCGTGCCTCCGCTATCAATCAGGGTGAGAGACTCGCCATCATTGTCGAGCCCTCCGGTAAATGTTCCGGCGATGGAATCAGCGAGGCTACTCCCATAACGACTCAGGAAGGCAGACTCATCTCTGACAAGAAGAGCGCGCTCTCCTGGTTCAAGGACAAAAAGTCCGAGCGTGAAGGTGATGCCATCAGAGAAGGAGGCATTTGCGAGATTGATGGGATCGTTTCCGATGTTGAGGAGTTCGACGAATTCGAACTGATCCCGGTTTTCGATCGTCAGCGGTGACGCCGTGTTTTTTTCAATCAAAGTCGCCTCGCGTGGATGGTAATTGATTTCCGCGATGGCGAGGTTGCTTTCATTGGCGGCTCTTTCGAGGAGGAAAGTGCCGGTGTTGGGCGCTGACCAGGAATCTCCGGTTTTGAGACGGGCTGTGATCGCGGCAGATTCGGCAAGATCGATGCTGGTCTCTCCGGCGGGGCGGGTGAGGTCAAGGGCGACATCAAGTCCCAGGTCGCTACTGCCGACGGAGCGGTTATGAACCTCAACTGAAAGGACATTGGTGCCCTCGAGGAGCTGTCCCGGAGCGAGGGTATGAGTGGGCATGAGGGTCACGTTTTCATTGGCATGGCTTTCTGCGAAGTCACCGTAAACGACCGTGCCGGACTTCATGTTTTCCCGGTAAATTTCATGTCCGTTGAGATAGACGATCACTCCGTCATCGCGGACGATGGAGAGATCCAGTGAGGTCACTTCGGAAGCATTGGTGACGTTGAACGCTTTGCGGAAATACAAAGTGGGGTAGCCCGCACCCAGGGGGCCGATATCGATGGTTGTATTGGCATCCACTGTGCCTACAGAGGTGGGAGTGCGGCCACCGAGGAGGCCTTGGCCGGTCGTCCATGATTCGTCCGAAAACCCGGGGTGCTTCCAGTCGCTCGTATCATAGGAAGCGTTGCCAACAACGACATCACTTGAGGATTGGGCGATTCCACCGGTCAGGTAACGCCATCCGCTTGACTCAAACGGAAAGACGGGTGCGGTCGTGAAACCGGAGGAAATACTGAGTGCGGCGGGATTGATGGATCCGTCAGGGAGGAGGGGATCGCTTCCATCGAGAGTGTAATAAATCACTCCGTTGTCACCATTGACGGTGAGTGTGGCCCCATCTCCGATAAAGCCACCTTCGGCAGGCTGACCGTTGATTGCGAAGGAGGGTGTGTTGACTGCCGGGTAGAGACCGGCGGTTCTCAGCGTGTTGATGACGTTGTTTGTGCGGACGGGGAAGTAGGAGTTGTAGAGACGGTTTTGTTCCACAAGCCAGTCGTCCCGATCATAAGGAGTGGACCGACGATGATCTCCCCAGCGGGCTGATTCGGCGATGATGGCTTTGTCGATGGCCGAGGCGTATTTCTCCCAACGCGCGCGACATTTCTCGGGTGTCAAAGCTCCGTTCCCATTCAGATGCATGTAGGCACGGTCGGCGAATCGCCGGCGATACTCCGGAATTGCTTCCAGACTACCTCGAATATTCATGGGATCGAGCGGAACATTACTTGCGGTGGGGGCTTCCAGGACGCGCTCACCATCCCAGGAATAAAGTTTCCATGGGCGCATGTCGGTTGGCGTCGAGAAGGGGCCACCTCCGGCAGCCCGCCAGTTTCCGTTGGTCTTCATATCCTGGTTTGCTCCAAAGCGCTGAAGAAGCTGGAAGTCGATGTAGGAATCGACATCGAGGACTTGCTGGATGTTTTCCCAGTTTCGGGTCGCTACGGTCGAGCGCATGGCATTCCAGGCGGTTGAGTTTCCTTCCACAAAAGTGGCTCCGTTCCGGGCATCAATCAAATCACTGTCTCCGCCATTGTAATTGGCATAGTGGACGTTGTCCTGCCGCTCGGCGACATTGTGCAGCCCCCAGTAGAGGCCATTGATAAAGACGTGGGCCAGAAATCCGGCTCCGGCATCCTCGTTTCCCATGTCACGAATACTTTCGCGCATCCATTGATCACGAATCATGGAGGCATAGTTGCGCTGTGTGCTGCTGGAATGAATCCATGAGTTGTTGTATCCGGCACGCAGGGCGATGGAGTTGAAGTTTTCAACATCGACGCCAGGGAAGATTTCTTCTTTTAAGCGTCCGGCACCATATTTCTCCCGGAAACGGAATGAAAGCGAGTGCTTGGGTGACTTGTTGGGCTCCCGGCTGGCTCCACCCTGGACACGAAGGCCGCAATGCTCTTGAAAGTCAGACCGGGTATCGTTTTCGCCCGGGATGAACTCGGCGGAGCATAATTTCTCAAAGTTGATTCCTTCCGATCGCGGGTTGGCGTAGATGCCGGTGAAATCATTTTTGGGAAGCGAGATCGAGATTGTCGGGATGTCTTTCATTCCCTGAAGCATGGCTTGGGCAACTGTCGGTCCTCCGTGTCCCTCAGATAAAGCAGTGGAACGGCTGATATCGGTGTCCATATTGTAGTCACCCGAAGCCAGATTTCCGTAGTCGGCTGGTTGGGTTTGCTGAAGGAAGGGGGTATTCAGGCCGGCGGCATCGGTTCCATTGGCGTTGGCATTGTCGATATCGAGAAGGATGTAGGTGTGGGCTTCCATCTCACTGGCGGACAAACCGGCGGCTTTTGCCGCTGAACGAATCACAGTGGTTTGATTGAGTGGAATCGGGGAGGTGTAAGCGGAAGCGGTGGCAGTGGGGGTGCCGGTGGGATTGAGTGGAGGTGAGCCGTCGGTGGTGTAGTAGATCGTTGCTCCGGCAGTGGAGGTGGCGAGAGTCACTTGTTGTGCTGTTTGGTAGAGCCCTCGTTTTGGAATCACTTCCAGATTGGCAACTCTTGCGATGCCATTGGCGTCGTTGATGGAGCCGGGAGTCGGGGTGCTAAAGTAAACCGAGGTGCCGGTTGCGGGATGAAGTCCGTAAGAGATATCGTCCGATTGATCGGGGTAGGGAGAGCCCGTTGGCCCGAACTCGGAAGCGATTGTCCCATCCGGGCGAACAAGGGCGATGTATTCTCCGCTCTTCGAGAGCTTGAAGTTGGTGTGGAGATTTCCGTTCGGGTCCGGCATGCCGTCACCGGAAGCAAAGACGATCAGGTAGCCGTTGTCGTCGATGATCGCTCCGGCGGGGAAAGTCCACGCGGTGAGGTCATCCGGATCATCTGTCAAATGCCATCCACCGAGATCTTGCGCTGTTCCGACGGGGTTCCGGAGTTCAATCCAGTCGTCGAAACGACCGGGGACCGCATTGGGTACGGGGATTGTATCATTCCCGGTCAGGAATTCATTGATGATGATCGATGCGCTAGACTGGGAGACGATTGCGAGGGCGAACAGGATTTTAAAGAGGAGTGAGTGGCGCATGGAAGAAGTATGACAATTCCAAATCTACTCCAGCTGAAATCTGGATAAACAAAAAAG
This sequence comes from uncultured Verrucomicrobiales bacterium, assembly GCA_937916505.1. GTDB lineage: Bacteria > Verrucomicrobiota > Verrucomicrobiia > Verrucomicrobiales > Akkermansiaceae > SW10. The sequence goes on from CALFSW010000316.1 coordinate 30,986, forward strand.
GAGTCCCAAGGCTCCTTTTTTCAGTTAAGAATGATTAATGATTTTAAGACTACTTCTTCTGCGCGGTCTTGTTTTTGCCCAAGGTTGCCTGACGATAGGTGTAGATGGCATCGCCAATGGCGTTGGCGAGAGTCGTCTGATAGGTTTTGGTGTGGATGAGATATTTTTCTTTCGGGTGGCTCAGGAATCCCCCCTCGAAAAGGATGGCAGGGTGCTTCACCCCGGTGAGAACACTATAACGGGCGCGGCGAACCCCGCGATCTGGAATGTTCATCTTAGCATTTTCGTTGAGTCGTAGCAGGCTGGTCCAGTGGACTGCGGTGGCGAGAGCGATATTGGCGGAGTCCTGGGAATTGCCTCTTCGGGGGACAAGGTCGGAGCTCTTGAGCGAGCGGCCGTAGTGAGCCACTCCGACCGGGGAGAGGGTGAAAGTTTCGATTCCCCGTGCCCGGGAGCGACCGGTGGAGCCCGCCGAATTAAAATGAATGCTTACGAAAATGGCATTCTTATACTTGTTTGCGAGAGTCACCCGCTGTTGGAGCGTGAGGAAAACGTCGGAATTCCGTGTCATGACGACTTTAAACCCCCGCTTTTGAAGGCGGTCGCGAACCTGGCGGGCCACAATCAGGTTATAACCGGCCTCGGTGCCAAGAGAGTTCACCGCTCCCGCATCCCGTCCGCCGTGTCCGGGATCGACAATGACGGTATCGAAGGCTTTGGCCCCTTCAATTTTGTGTGGACGAAGAACCGGATCGACGACTTTCAAAAGATCGGTGACCGACATATGGTATTCACCCAGTGCTACGATGGCGTGACTGAAAATGAACTTCACTTCATTCATCAGCACTTCCTGTCCCCCGGTTCGGAATTTCAGGGTCAAAGCAGAGTTCTTGAGGACAATATTGCTCCCGGACCGGGTCATGCTGGTCAGATTGTAGAACTCCTTCACCTGACTGAGCGGGACATACTTATTCCCCCGATGTTCCTTGATTTTCCACTCAACCTGCTTGGCTCCGGCCGGGAGAATGGCCAGAATGAGAAATAGGAGGAAATTGCGTAAAATGGCGGGAGACCTCATAAAGCGGTTGTGATGAACGGAAATTTGGATGAGCCGTCAGGCTATGGCTGGAGTTCTGCCTTGCCAAGGTGAAAAACGGGCTGTTTCTCCCAAGGTTGTAGGGATTTTTGAAGGATGACACTCAAGGGTTGGCAAGGAGGGGGTGTGGCCCTATGACCTTTCCCCATGGAGCCCATCTACGAAGGCAAGGCCAAGAAACTTTATACGACTGATGATCCCGAGGTGCTCCGCATGGAGTACAAGGATGATGCCACTGCTTTTAATGCGCAGAAAAAGGCCCAGTTCGAAAACAAGGGGAAACTCAACAAGGCGATCACTCTCCTGATGTATCAGATGCTGGAGAAAAAGGGGGTTCCGACCCACCTGGTCGCAGATCTTGATGAGGTGAATCTTCTCGTGAAGAGAGTCGAGATTCTTCAAGTCGAGGTCATCGTGCGGAATCTGGCTGCAGGGAGCTTTTCCAAACGCATGGGCGTGGAGGCGGGATCTGAATTTGAAATCCCCATCGTGGAATTCTCTTATAAGTCCGACGCCTTGGGAGACCCTTTGATCAACGACGATTACGCTCGTGAAATGAAACTTGCGACTCCGGAAGAATGCGCGTTCCTCAAGAAACAAGCTCTTGTGATCAACGAGGTGATGACCGACTTTTTCCTCGAATGCGGGATGAAGCTCGTCGATTTTAAGATCGAGTTTGGCAAAGGGAGTGACGGGAAGATTGTTCTCGCAGATGAAGTGAGCCCCGACACCTGCCGTCTTTGGGATGCCACGACCGGTGAAAAGATGGACAAGGATCGCTTCCGCGAAGATCTGGGCGGCGTCATGGCGGGATACGAGGAAGTGCTGGCGAGAGTGAGCAAAGCTCTCGGCTAGTCTATTCCAGTCCTGTCACCGTGAGAGCGGGGCTTTCCAATACGTAGCCCATTTTTTTTTTGTTGATCTCCTGATAGAGCCGGGAATCGGGCGTGATGACGGTGACTTCGCAGCCAAGGTAGTCGGTCATTAAACCGCCTGCGGTGGGAGCGAGGAGGTAGAAACAGATTTCGCCCTCCTGATCGACTTCGACCAAGGTGCCGGGGCCGATTTCATCGTTGATGTTGTATGAGACGGGATCGAAACGTTTGAACTCGACCAGTGATTCTTCGGCAAGAGCCAGTTGTTCGGCTTGTGCTTCGGCAAGGTAGGCCGCCTCGATGGCCCGGGTGTCGTATTTGCCCTCTGACTTGGTCTCGTCGCCACTGGCGCTCTCGCTGGTTTCAGCGAGGGCGGACCTCATGATGGCGATCTTGCTCTCCAGTTGGGAGCGGAGAGCCCCGATGACGTCGGATTTGGTCATGAGTGAACCTTAGCCGTTTTTCGCCCGCCGCGCTTGCACTGCTTTTGCGAAAGCCTCGAGGACCTCTTCGGTGTTTTGCCAGTTGATGCAGGCATCGGTGACGGATTGTCCGTAAACCATGTCGTCGGAAATCTTCTGGTTTCCTTCCACGATGTTTGATTCGACCATGACAGCCGCAATGTCCTTCGCTCCGTTTGCCATCTGTTCGCAGAGATCTCCGGCAACGGTGGGTTGGTTGCGATAGTCTTTGTTCGAGTTGCCATGGGAGCAGTCGATCATGATCTGTTCGGGGAGTCCGATCTCACGAAGCTTGGCCGTGACGGGCTCGATTTCCTCACGGGAGTAGTTGGGGCCGCTCTTGCCACCGCGAAGGATGAGGTGGCAGGCTTCATTTCCGGTGGTGGTCACGATGGCGGAAACACCTTGTTTGGTGACGGAGAGGAAGTGATGGGGCTTGGAGGAAGCTCCGATGGCATCGAGGGCAATCTGAATTGATCCTCCGGTGCCATTCTTGAAACCAACCGGCATTGAGAGACCCGACGCCAGCTCGCGGTGGACTTGTGACTCTGTGGTCCTCGCTCCGATGGCACCCCAGGCGATGAGGTCGGCCACGTATTGAGGTGAAATGGCATCGAGGAATTCTGTCCCCGATGGGACGCCCATTTCGGCGAGTTGGAGGAGGAGCTCGCGGGCGGTGCGAAGACCGCGGTTGATATCGAAAGAGTCGTTGAGGTCGGGATCATTGATGAGACCTTTCCAGCCCACGGTGGTGCGGGGCTTTTCAAAGTAGACCCGCATGATGACGAGGAGATCGTCGGCGTGACGGGCCGCGGTTTCCTTGAGGAGCTTGGCATACTCGATGGCGGCCGAGGGATCGTGGATGGAGCAGGGACCGACGACGACCAGGAGACGGTCATCCTGACCGCTCAAGATAGCTTCGGCGCCCTGCCGGGCAGATGAAACAAGTTGAGCGGCCGATTCGGTCAGCGGAAGCTGATACGAAAGGACTGCCGGCGAGATGAGCGGGTCGATGCGGGCAATGCGAAGGTCGTCTGTATTGGTCGTGGCCACGCGGGAGTCTTTAAGGTTTTTTGAGAAATTCAAGAGTGGAGGTTTGTCAGATTGAGAGAATCGGGGCAGATTCACCAATATGTCCGATAAGAGAAGAAAACAGCCACCTCTGCATCGGGATCTGACCGCCGGGATGGTGTCGGATCTGGTCTGCAATTTCATCGAATCCACCGGGGATAAAGAGCTGGATGATCGTATCCTCGAGCTTGCCAAATCCGTGGGAGGAGTGGAGGACTACTGCCTTCTTGCCGAGATGATTTCCACCGCCGTGGGGATGGCTCGCGGAACATCCGATCATGCCGACTTCAAGCTGGCCAACCGGGCGCTGAAAGAGCTGAAGAAATCAAGCGAGGTCTTCCATCCTTTTCGGGGGAATCGCAAGGTCGCTTTGTTTGGCTCGGCCCGAACCAAACCTGAAGAAAAGGAATACCAGACAGCGGTCGAGTTTTCCCGGCGGATGGTGGAGGAAGGATTCATGACCATTACGGGAGCGGGACCGGGAATCATGGCCGCTGGAAATGAAGGAGCGACCGCCGAACATAGTTTCGGACTGAATATCACCCTGCCATTCGAGGCTTCGGCCAATGAGTTCATTGCTGGTGATCCCAAACTGATCGACTACAACTACTTCTTCACCCGCAAGCTGGCGTTTGTGAAAGAAGCCGATGCCGGGGTGGGAATGCCCGGGGGAGTTGGAACGCAGGATGAAGTTTTCGAGGCTTTAACTCTGATTCAAACCGGAAAGGCAAAACTTTACCCCATCGTCTGTCTTGATGCGCCGGGAGGAACATACTGGAAGGCGTGGAAGCAGTTTGTGGAAGAGCATCTCTTTCGGCTCGGGATGATCTCCGAGTCCGACTTCTCTCTTTTCAAAGTGACCGATGATGTCGATGAAGCGATTGCCGAAATCACCGGCTTTTACCGGAACTTCCATTCCTATCGTTATGTCGGAGACCGCCTTGTGATTCGATTGCAAACTGCTCTTTCAGCGGAGTCGGTGAAGGGTTTGAAGCAAAATTTTTCAGCGATGGTGAAGTCCGGAGACATCGAACAGGGAGCCGCCCTCAAAGAGGAGGCCAATGAGCCCGAATTGGCTGAGCTTCCGAGGATAATTCTGCGCCACCGCCGTCGTGATTTTGGAATGCTCCGTGAATTTATCAACGCGCTCAATGAAGCGGAAGTCGAGAGCTGATGGGCAAGCTAAGAGTCGATTCCCTTCTCGTTTCGCGGGGGCTGTGTGATTCCCGCGAGCAAGCCAAGCGGCTGATCATGGCGGGTGAGGTGATGACGGGGACGGAACGGATTTCCAAGCCAAGCCAGAAGGTTGCGGAAGACTCCGATCTTTCGGTGAAGGAAAGGCCGAAGTTTGTCGGTCGGGGGGGCTTCAAGATTGAGGGAGCGTTGCGTGAATTTGGGATCGACCCGACGGGATGGATTTGTGCCGATCTTGGCGCTTCCACCGGTGGATTCACTGATTGTCTTTTACAACAGGGTGCTAAAAAAGTGCACGCGATTGATGTGGGCACGAATCAACTCGTTTGGAAGCTACGGAGTGATGAACGGGTTGTTTCCAAAGAGCGCTTCAATGCCCGTAATCTCACCGTCGATGACATTGGTGAGAAAGTGAATCTGGTGGTGATGGATCTTTCCTTCATCTCGCTGACCAAGGTTTTACCGGCGGCGTTTTCCATCCTGGAAGAAGGAGGCTCGGTGATTCCGCTGATCAAGCCGCAGTTCGAGCTTTCCAGGGGGGAAGTGGGAAAGGGCGGCATCGTCCGTGATCCGGAGCTCCATCAAAAAGCAGTTGAGAAGATCCGCACTTTCATCACCGAAGATTTGGGACGCGAGTGGGCGGGAGTGATGACCTCGCCGATCACGGGGACGGATGGCAACGTCGAGTTTTTGGCGTGGATGAAGTGACAAAAATTCCAGCAAGATGAGCAACGACATCCCAAGAAGCGGAGCTCAAAGAAAGAAGGGCGAGTAAATATCGGCAAGTGACAAGGAATTAGAGATCGATTTCGAGGGTGACGGGACAGTGGTCGGAGCCAAGGACATCATTGTTGATGGCGGCGGAGGCGAGTTTTGGAGTCAGTTCCTCCGAGACGCACCAGTAGTCGATGCGCCAGCCGACGTTTTTGGCCCGGGCACCGCCGCGATAGCTCCACCATGAATAAGCCTCGGTTGTTTCGGGGTGAAAGTGGCGGAAGGAGTCGACAAAGCCGACATTTAAAAGCTGGGTGAATCCGGCTCGTTCCTCGGGGGAAAAGCCGGCGCTCTTGTGGTTGGTTTTCGGGCGGGCGAGATCGATTTCCTCGTGTGCAACATTAAGATCACCGGAGGCGAGGACGGGCTTGCCTTCGGCTTCGAGGGCTTTGAGATACTCGCGGAAAGCGATGTCCCATTCCATACGGTAGGGGAGACGGAGGAGTTCGTTCTTGGCGTTCGGGGTGTAAACGGTGACGAGGAAGAAGTCGGGGTATTCGAGCGTGATGACGCGGCCTTCCCTGTCTCCCTCGGCGCTTCGTTCGCAGCCGATGCCAAGTCGGACACCGAGTGGTTCGGTTTTGGTGAAAACGGCGGTGCCGGAGTAGCCGGGCTTCTCGGCAGAGTTCCAGTAAACGCGATAGCCTGCGAGTTTGAGCGGGAGATCGACTTGCTCGGGTTTGGCTTTGGTTTCCTGGAGGCAGAGGATGTCGGGGTCGTGTTCGAGGACGAAATCGGTGAAGTTCTTTTTCAGCACTGCGCGGAGGCCGTTGACGTTCCAGGAGATGAGTTTCATGCGGAGGAAGGTGGGGGAGAATGGGAGGAACGTCGAATGTTGAGCGTCGGATTTTGAATTTTTGAATGCTTGGTTGGGGGGGGAGTCTCCCGCAGATACCCATTCCGGGCACTTTTGGCGCAGGGCTTCTTTTGGGGCTTGGTTAAAGGGGAAAAAAACAACGCCCCCATGCTGATGCATGGAGGCGTCATTTCCTATTCTATCGCTAATACACCATGAAAAAGGTTAGTTGGCGAGGATGTCGATCTTGCGGGGAGCGAGTTCCTGCCGCTTTTCGAGACGGAGGGTGAGGATGCCATCCTGATGGGTGGCCTTGATGTTGTTCACGTCGAAGTCTTCGTGAAGCTCGACTTTGAGTTCGTAGCGGAGGGCTTCCAGATCGCGGTCCTGGAATTCGCCGGCCAAGCTCTTCCGTTCGCCTCCGATGGTGAGGAGGAATTTTTCAAGAGTGACCTCAAGGCCTTCCTTGGCGACGCCGGGGAGGGCGATTGAGAATTCGAGTCCTTTGTCAAGGATGCGGGTTTTGAAGCGGGGTCTTTCGGATGTGATTTTATTGTTCATTGTCTTTGGGGGTAGTGTTTGAAGGAGGCTTGGTTTAGGAAATTTCGATGGTGCGGACTCCGGTGTCTTCAGAGGAAACCTTTTTGAAGGTCAGATCGAGAACGCCGTTTTCGAGTTTGGCTTCGATGCCCTCGGGATCGACATCTTCGGGGAGGGTATAGGTTCGTTCGAATTCCTCATGGAAGGGGTCCTCGCGTTCGGTTTTGGCGGTGACGGTGAGGTCATGCTTTTCGAGGGAAAGGGAGGTTTCTTCGCGAGTGAAGCCGGGAAGATCTATCCGGAGGCGGTAGGCCTCCTTTTCCTCGTAACGATAGGCTCCGGGTGCGCGGGTGGCGGGGATGGGCCCGAAGTTGCGGAGAGTTTGGCTCAGGAATTCGTCGAGATTTCCAAGAAGACGATTAGGTGAGTAGTGTGTCAGATTCATTTGAGTGATTTGAGTTTTGGTTAACGTCTTTCCTCTATGGCAGGATGTGGACCAAATGGCTCGAAATCGCTTTGAATGTCGAATCTACAATGGAAAAGATAATCCCGGCGATGGGGTCATAGAGAGAAAATAGCACAAAATGACGCAGGTGAGGTCATTTTGACACGTCGTTATGACGCGGTGAGTTTCAGCGCGAGGCGCGTGGCCTCGATGAGGGACGTCACGCTGGCAATGCCTTTTCCCGCGATGTCGAACGCGGTTCCGTGATCGACGGAAGTGCGGACGATGGGGAGGCCGAGGGTGACATTGACGCCGAGGTCGAAGGAGAGGGTTTTGAGGGGGATGAGGCCCTGGTCATGGTAAAGGCAGACGTAGGCGTCGATTTCTTTCCGGATGGCAGGGAGAAAGGCGGTGTCAGGTGAGAGGGGGCCGATGATATCGATGCCCATGGAGCGGGCTTTTTCGAGAACGGGAATGATAAGCTCGATCTCTTCCCGGCCAAAAAGCCCTCCTTCGCCAGCGTGGGGATTGAGTCCGGGCATGGCGAGGCGTGCGGGTCGACCGCGGATGGCGGTCATGGCCTGATGGGTCAGGGTGATGACTTCCAGCATCCGACCTTCTTCGAGAAGACCGGGAACGCTGGCGAGTGAAACGTGGGTGGTGACGAGCGAGCAGGTGATTTCGTCCGAGGTGAGCATCATGGCGTGACTCGGCGAGGTCGTTTTCTGGACGAGATACTCGGTGTGACCGGGGTAAGGTTTGCCGGCAAGGTGCCAGGCTTCCTTGTGAATTGGGTTGGTGACGACGCCCGAGTAGATGCCGTTGATGGCTCCTTCGACCGCTGCTTCGAGGCAATCGAAGGAATGGGCACCTGAGGCTGCCGAGATTTGGCCGGTTTCGATCTGATGAGCGAGGGGAAGATCGATAATTTGATCAGGGCGGAAGGGAAGATTGAGTTCTCCCGCGACCCGGGAGAGGAGGCGGTGGCAAGCGATGACCTTGAGGTGATCGCAGGGAGGGCAGGCGAGGATTTTGAGGGCGAGCTCAGGCCCCACTCCGGCAGGATCGCCCTGGGTAATGACCAGCGGGGACGGCATGGGTAGATCGTTATTCCTCGTCTTCTTCAACGATGATGGCCCGGGGAGGCAGGTCGTCCTCCGGGAAAATATAAACAGGCGGAGTAGTCTCGATTTGGCCGTTGTTGGGATCGGTGGAAGCAATCGTTCCGGTGTTTCCGCCCAAGACGTCCTTTGGAGGCCGTATGCCATCCGCGGGAAGTGGCGTTACTTCGGGGGGATTGGTGACTTTGGGATCAGGTTCTTCGTTTTCCTTTTCCGTCTTGGTTTGGGTGACAGGTGCCGGATCGGACTTGACTTGTTTTTCGACCGCGAAAAACCCCCAGATGCCGCTCGCAATAAGGCCGCCTGTGATGAGTAGAATGAGGAGTGGCTGGGTCAGATTGATCGAGCTTTCAATCGGCTGCGAAGCACTGCGGCGAACCGGGGCACCTCGGGGTGAGGGAGAGGGCTTGTTCTGATCCAAATATTCGATGCCATCAGATTGGACGAGGACATTGCCCGTTTGAAAATTCTCGAGCAGGTCGTGAGCGTCGATTTGGAGGTAATCCGAATACTGTTGAAGGAAGCTTTTTGTATAGGCGGGGCTCGAGAAGGTGGAGTAGTCGTTCTCCTCAAGAGCCCGCAGGGTGGCGAGGGGAATGCGGGTCTCGTGGGCGACGTCCTGAAGAGAAAGATCCCGCTTTTCGCGTGCTTCCTGCAGTTGCTCTCCAATATCGGACCAATCGTTCATTACTGAGTTTGCTTCCTACGAGCCTCACTACGCCAGAAAACGTGTTGGTCTCGCAACGAACAAGAAATTCTTTTAACCATATGGCAATCTTGCTGGAAAGCAGAACCTCATTTCGCTTCCTTCGCCAGGGTGATCATGGCCCGTGCAGGCGTGGCGGTATGGAGGGTGATCATGGTTTCCTGATCCTGGTCTTTCTTGGGCTTGCGGTTGCCCATGTTTTTGATGAGGGCAACGTGACCGATGACATTCCCGCAGTGGTCGAGGACGGCGGATCCGCTGGAGCCTGGAGCCCAACGGCTGCTGACATTGAGCTTAAGGGCACCCATGGCCTTGAGAGAGGAGTCGTCGTCTCCGCGTTTTGTGTCGTTCCAAAAGAAGCGATTGACGATCCCTTGTGAGAAATATTGTCCCTGGTTGAGGGGGCGGCTCAGGCAGAAAGCGGCATTCCCGGGGTGGATCTGGTCATTGAGGGCGAGGGGCTTGGTTTTTGCGTCAATTCTGACGAGGGCCCCATCAATGTTTTGATCGTTGGCAATAATCCCGGTGACTGGAAAGACTTTTCCGCAGTGATCGACTGCGATTAGTCCACCCTTGCGGATTTTTTCGCCATCCATCTCGATGACGTGCGAGCAAGTCCCCAGAACTCCATCGGCCGTCAAGGCGTAGCCGCCGGCGAGATCGACGTGCCAGTTGTCACAATTATTGCAGAGGTAGGCCCAGCCGATCCGATAGCCGCTCTCCTTGGCAAGCCGGGCGATCCTGGTGGGTGAAAGACTTTGCGTTTTCGCGGTAACGAGGTTGAGCGGTGCCGAAGTGGGGGACTTTAAGGAGATTTTGATTTTTTCGAGACTCATGAGTTTGCCTTCTTCGAGGAGCACTTCCACTTGTTTGGAAATGGTAAGGTCTTCGGATCGGAGGCCGGTGCGTGACTGTTCGAAGATTGTCACTCCGGGGGCCTGGGCATGGATCGGGAGAGTCAGGGTGAAGGCAAGGAAGAGGAATTTCATGTGATTGATTAGCGAAGGAGGCAGGTGGATTTGTCACCGGGAATGAGATTCATGATTCCCGGTAATTCAGAAGAATCAAGGGTGGCATGGGAGATGCATTGTTTTGACCCGGTTCTGTGGGGTTGAGTTTGTTGCCCCGGAGTCATTGTCGATTGTGTGAAAATAAAGGGCGGGTCTTCGGATCCGCCCTTTACAATTGTCACCTTACCATTCGTAGAGATTGATTCCAACGTAACCAAAAAACCCACTATCCAGCTCATCCTTGAAAAGGCGATCATTTCTCAGTTCGGCCTGCAGTTCGTTGGCAAAGGTGGCACCCGCCCAGACCGTGAGCCAGACTCCATGGCGAAGTTTGTAGTCGAGTCCGATGCCGGCATTGTAGCTTCTAAAGCCGTAATCGACCGATTCCCCTGAGTCTTCTTCGACATTCCAAAGTCCGCCCATGGGAAAACCTCCGGCCCGGACGACAAGGTTTTCGTTGAACCGATGGGAAAGGGTGATTCGGGGACCGATCAGTGTCAGGGCCCATTCGTCAGCGGGAATCCAGGTGAAGCCAAGGCCGGGAATGACCCTGGCCTCTCCAAAGTTTCGGCTGCGGGAGAGGCCGAAGTTGAGGGTGAAGGAGTCGGAAAATTCGTATTGGGCGGCCAGCTTTGCCGTGAAGTCATAGTCGTCGCTGCCGAGATGTTTGAAATCGCTAGCAAGTTCACCGGAAAGCTGTGCGAAGAAAGTCCAGGGAGAGTTTTCCCGGTGATAGATTGCTGAGATCGGGAGGGAGAGGTTGTGAAGATCATCAAGTTCCTCACGCCGGGGGGAGGCGCCCTGGTCGATCCGGGTGAGCCGATATCCCAGTCCGTAGAAGAGCGTCATTTCATCGGAGATTTTGGTGTTGAGCCCAAAGCCACCTTGCAAGGTCATTTGCTCCCATGAGAAATCGCTGCCGGTTTTATCGCTGCTGGCTCCGTTTCCGTAGAGAAACCCGAATCTGGCGGGAGTGGCGGTGAGCGGTGAACGTGTTTCGTCCCGGGAGGGAGTGGTGAGAGCTGCGAAAACAGTCTGTGTCAAGCAGGACAGGAGGAGGGAAATTCGAAGCATGGAATCATTATGGATGCATATTGGAGATGGGAAAGTGATCATTCGTTTCAAATCAAAGTCTTGAAGAATGGTGGTTGAGGCCTGCCGAGGTGCCACTGAGCCTGTCGCGGGACCGCCAACAACCGGACCATCGAATACAACAGCACATGCAGCTTTCCAGCTCCGGCGGGAGATGCGTCCAAAGTGTTTGATTGGATCGAGCCGAACCAGGGAAGCGGAACGGCTAGCGATTTTTCTTAAGGTTTTGGTCCCTCAACTTCCTGAGATGATCCATGTAGCGGGATCGCTCGGCGATATCGACATCGACCCTGGGATTGACGAAGGGATTATTTTCTCCGAATTTTGACCACGGGCCACCTTTCGGGACTCTGGAAAATTCGACAAAGCGCCAGTGCACGGTGGCCTTGTTTCCAATGCCGAGATAGTCGCGGATTCCCGGCGAGATGTCGATTCCCGCGCCCTGATTATTGGTGTTCTTTGGGCGCTTTTGGCCAAAGACGTATTCCCAGTCGTTGGTCACGAATGGTCCGCAATCCTCCCACTGGCCGTAACAAACCTTTTGCGTGTAGGGGCTGTAAATCTGGATCCAGCGCCCTTTGCAAACAGATGTGCCGGGAGTTCGCGCGACACGGTTCCACCAGGGAATGGCGCGGGCAGCCTCCGGCTTGTGCGTCTTGTGGTTGAGGCAATCGTTGTAGGGAAGGGCGATGTAGAAAGGGTTTTGCCCGGGGACGACACCGGTGGGAAGATATCCGGTGCGGGCCTTGGGGTCGGGATTATCGTATCCGCCAAAGTTTTTTTGCCAGTTTTGGTCCCAGGAAGATTTGTTGTTGGGAGTGGGATTGTTGGAGGTTGGTTTCTCTCCGATCCAGAAAACAGTCGCGGTGATGTTTTTTTTCCAGGGATAAACCGTGGTCTTTTGGACCTTAAAGGGATCCTTGGGAGCGGGCACCACCGTGATGCTCGCGCCACTTTGGGCTGAAGCGAGGGAGCTGGCACAAATCAGTTGGATGACAATGCGTTTGATCAAGATAGAGGTAGGTTAGCGGAACTTTTCAAAATTTCCAGCGAGGACTGCGACAAGGTCTGTGCTTGCAGGCGGAGCGTCGGGGCGCGAGAGTGGGGGCAGATCGAAATGCGCTGTTTTTATTCGTCAGAATTCTACATGGAACTGCCAGACGGGCACCCTTTCCCGATGGATAAATTCGAGGTGTCCAAGGATATGCTGGTGGGCAGTGGGATTGTGAAAGGGGAGGATATTGTCGAAGTGAAGGCCGCCGGGAATCACGTGCTGCGACGCGTTCATGATCAAGACTATCTATCGAAGATTTACTACGGCCAACTCGACCGAAAGGAGCAGATCCAGCTTGGCTTGCCATTGACTCCGAAGCTGTATCAACGCAGTGCCACGGAGGTTGAGGCGACGAGGCAGGCATGTTACGCGGCCTTGCAGGATGGCGTGGCGGCAGTGCTGGCGGGTGGCACCCATCACTCGTTTCAAAACCGGGGAGAGGGATATTGTGTCTTCAATGACATCGCGATTGCGATTCGTGATCTGCAGGTTCAACGACCGGGCATCAGGGTCATGGTGGTGGATACCGATGCGCACCAGGGGGACGGAACAAACAGCATCCTGGGAGATGATCCGAATGTCTTCACCTACTCGATCCATGTCGGGCGGAACTTCCCGACGCGAAAGGTGAATGGGTCGATGGATGTTGAGACGGTGCGGTATGTGGAGGGAGAGATGTATCTCAAGCAACTTTTCACGACCTTGGCGGCAGCGCTGGACGTCTTTTCGCCGGACCTGGTGATTTGGATAGCGGGTGCGGACAACCATCGTAATGACCGCATGGGGCAAATGTTGCTCGACTTGAAGGATTTCATGCGGCGGGATGAAGTGATTTTACGCGCCTTTTTGGGAAACCGGATCCCCGTGGCTATTCTTTACGGAGGCGGTTATAATCGCCAGGCCGAATACACCGCCAAGATTCATCGCAACACCATTGCAACAGCTGCCAAGGTTGCGAGAGAATTGGGGAGATGAAGAGTTTTGCAATCGTAGGTTCGGGCGCGGTGGGTAGCTACTATGGTGGCCGTCTGGCCGAAGCCGGGCATGATGTTCGGTTTTTGATGCGAACAGCCTGCGAGATGGTCAAAAAGACCGGTCTCAAGGTTGAGAGTTCCGATGGGGATTTTTTTCTTCCGGAGGTGAATTGTGCCCGAACCAGCGAAGAATTGGGAAAGGTCGATGTTGTCATCGTGGCTTGGAAGGCGACGTCGAATGAGCATTTTGAAAAGGTGATCACGCCATTGCTTCACGGTGATACGATCATCCTGACCCTGCAAAACGGACTGGGGAACATTGAGGCCTTGGGAAATCTATTTGGGATTCACCGGGTTCTGGGAGGGATGTGCTTTGTGTGCATCAATCGGATTGAACCGGGTCTGATCCGTCACACTGCCTGCGGCAACATCGTGATGGGGGAGGCAAAGCCGGGGATCACTCCGAGACTGGAGGAAATGGTGGAAATCTTTGAATCCGCCAAGGTGAAGTGCAGCGCAGTGGAGGATTTTGGCGAAGCCCAGTGGCGGAAGCTGGTGTGGAATGTTCCCTTTAACGGGCTTTGTATCACCGAAGGTGGAATCGATACAGGGGTGCTCCTGGCGATGCCGGATGGTGAGAAGCGGGTGCGTGATCTCATGAAGGAAGTCACCCAAATCGCGTGGGCTTTGGGTTACGAAATTGAAGACGAATACATCGACTTCCAAATCGAGCGGACCTATCCGATGGAGGACTACAAGCCCTCGAGTATGTTGGATTTTGTGAACGGGAATCCGGTTGAGATTGAAGCAATTTGGGGTGAGCCGTGGCGCAAGGCCCGGGAGGCGGGAGTGGAGGTTCCCAATCTCACGATCCTATACGGACTGATCAAATCGATGGTCGCAAGTCGAGTCAGTCAGTGGTGATGCCAAGCTCGCCTTTGACGTAGTCGAGGAGGCCTACGGCTCCGTCTTCGATGAGATCAGCGACGAGCTGAAAGCCAGCTTCGCCACCGTAGTAGGGGTCGGGGACTTCGGTGTGCTCGTGGTTGCGGCAAAAGTCGGTGAACTTACGGACTCTTGCGCGGTCGACGTCGGTTTTGGCGAGCTTGAGGACGTTGTGGTGGTTTTCGTCGTCCATGGTGAGGATGAGATCGAAAGCCTCAAAATCATGGAAGCCAAACTGTCGGGCATAGCCGGTGACCTTGTAACCGCGCCTTCGGAGGGTTTCGGACATGCGGGAATCCGGCTTCTTTCCCGTGTGAAAGCCGATGGTGCCGGCGGAGTCGCATTGGATTCGGTCGGAAAGCCCTGCTTCTTTGACGACATGGCGGAAGATGTTGTCGCCCGCAGGGGATCGGCAGATGTTGCCCATACAAACGAAAACGAGATTATAGCGGTCTTTCACGAGACAAATGCTAAAACCGCTCTCGTTCCAATGACAGGCAAAGAATCATGAGTGACTACGTACTGGATCTAACCGGGATCCGCAAAACCTACCGGGGAGGCGTCGAGGCGCTGAAGGGGATCAATTTGCAGGTGCCGCGAGGTTGCATCTACGGTCTTTTGGGGCCGAATGGCGCCGGGAAAAGCACGATGGTGAAAATTTTAACAACCTTGATCCGCAGATCCGGCGGTGAAGGAACGATGCTGGGAAAACCGATTGGCGATCGCAGTGCCCTTCAAAAGGTGGGTTTGTTGCCCGAGCATGCCCAGTTTCCTGATTATTTGACAGGTCGGCAGGTGATAGAGTTTACCGCCGGTTTACAGGATGTGCCGACCTCCGAAACCCGGCAACGGGCTGATTCCCTGTTGGAACTGGTCGATATGACCGAGGCGCAGGGACGAAAGATGAGGGGGTATTCCAAGGGAATGAAGCAGCGGATCGGGATTGCCCAGGCTCTGGTGAATGATCCTGAGATTGTCTTTTTAGATGAGCCGACCGACGGAGTCGATCCAGCCGGTCGGCGTGATTTTCGGCTGTTGATGAAACGCCTCCGCGAGGAAGGTCGGACGATCTTTATCAACACCCACATTCTGTCCGAACTCGAGCCCATCGTGGATCGGGTTGCGATCATTTCGCAGGGTGAACTACTCGGTGAAGGGATTTTGGATGACTTGCGTTCCGAAAAGCCCGAGTTTCATATTGAGTTTGAGGGGGCCCTTTCTCCTGCCACCGTCGAATCGATGGAGAAGACGGGATTGATTCTAAACTCAGGACTCATCACCGCCTTAACGAGTCGGGCGGCCGATATTCAGCCCGTCATTGACCAACTTCGTCGCGAGGGTTTGACCCTTTCACGGGTGGAACTGAAAACCCAGTCACTTGAAGAACTCTTTATGGGATTTGTTGATCAATCGAACGTGGCGGCACCTCCGCCCATTCCCGGAACTCCTGTTAATCCTCCAGCCATTCCCCGGTCATGAAGCCTTATCTTACCATATTACTCGACTCATTCCGGATGCTGAAGGCCCGGACCATTTTTTGGGTGACTCTCGGGATTTCCCTGCTGGTTGCCCTCATTTACCTTTCCATCGGATTTGATGAGAAAGGGATGAGTCTGTTTTTTGGATTGAGTCATTTCGAGAGCGACATGTTCAGGAGGGGGACTCCTCAATCCGAAACCCTCTATGTCGCCATTTTCACCAAGCTGATTGCGGAATACTGGTTGTCATGGATCGCGGTGTTGTTGGCTCTGGTTTCTTGTGCCGCCATTTTTCCCGAGGCCCTGCAGGAAGGAGCCTCCGGGGTGGTCCTGACGAAGAAGCTTTCCAGATTTCAGGTCTTTGTAGCCAAGTTTGTGGGGAGTCTGCTTTTTGTGACACTTCAGGTCACTCTCTTTGTCGTGATCGTTTTCGTTGCTTTGCGCTGGCGGGTCGGATCATGGAATCCGTCGATCTTCTGGTATGTCCCTCTGATTTTGTTGGTCTTTACTTACCTTTATTCCTTCATGGTGGTGATCGCGGTGAAAACCAAGTCAGTCATGACGGCGCTTATTTTGACCTTGGTGCTATGGGCGGTTTCCAGTTTCGTCGGCTTTATTGAGGGGCAAATTTACTCGGCAATTAAAATGACCGAGAGGATGGAGGACTCAGGCAAGCGGATGGATGTGGAAGCAAGATCCGCGCAAACGGAAGAGGCCGAAGGTGAGGAAGCTCTCCCGTCGGAAGAGCCTGAAATGAAGCTGGAACAAGAGGAATATCGGTCATCCTCCGACGCCAATTCGATGAAAACCTGGCACCAACGGATTGTGGCAGCCTATGCCCTCTTCCCCAAAACAGGTCGGACGATGGAGATCGCAGACCGTCTTTTGGTCGTGAACGGCGAGAAGGGATCAAGTAAGGGAACCTTCATGACCATCATGATGGGAATGGAAATGGAAGAGCATGATCAAGGGATGAGCGAAGAGTTTGTGAGGGTGGGCGAAGAATCGGCGGACCGTCATTCCAAGACCTATGCCATAGGAACATCGGTCGCGTTCTCAGTTGTGATGCTCGCTTTGTCGGCCTGGATATTCTGCCGAAAGGAGATATAGCCACGGCTCTTTACTTCGATTTTGCGCAGCGGAAGCCGGTGTGGTTTGCGGGTGCGAGGGACTCGGAGTAGTGTCGTGCTCCGGGACGATAGCGGAGGCAGTAGGAGGTGTGGCAGAGGAATGAGCCGCCTTTGGTGACGTGGAGGAGGCTCAAGGGATGCGGTTTTCCAAAGACGATGGGTGTGGGCCATGAACCACGCTGCAGGAACCAGTTTACTTCAGGTTGGCTAACTCCGTTTGTGGGGCCGGTGGGGTTCTTTTTGGGGTCCTTTTGGAAAAGGGTGTAAGCGTCGGGACGGTAAAGGTCGGAGCAGTGCTCCCAAACGTTGCCGGCCATGTCGTAGAGACCGAAGTCGTTTGGCGGGAATGATTTGATGGGAGCGGAGCCGACAAAGCCGTCGTTACCGGTATCGTTGTGGGGGAATTCTCCCGTGAAAACGTTGGCGAGCCATTTGTCGCCGGGCTTGGATTCAGTGCCCCAGATGTAGTCGAGTCCTTCCTTGCCACCTCGTGCGGCAAGCTCCCATTCCGCTTCGGTGGGGAGGCGTTTGCCAGCCCATTTGGCGTAAGCGCCGGCGTCTTCCCAGGTGACACAGACGACGGGGTGGCTGTCCTTTCCCTTGATGTCAGAGCCCTTGCCTGTTGGGTGTTGCCATGAGGCTCCTTCTTCAAAGCGCCACCATTGCCACTCGGCGCCTTCGCCCTGTAGCTTGACGGGGGCAGGTGGACCGGAAAAGACGAGGGCTCCGGGTTTCAGTGCTTCGGGCGGGGCTTTCGGGAAGTCCTTGTCCGACCAGCCTCGTTCGGCCTGGGTTTTGTAGCCGGTGGCTTCGACGAATTTACGGAATTGGGCATTGGTGATCTCGTGGACATCCAGATAGAATCCGCCGACGGTGACTTTGTGAACGGGGCGTTCTTCTTCGTTGAATGGAAGTTTGGGGTTCTCCTTGGTGCCGCGGGTGTAGGTGGCACCCTCCACCCAGACCATGCCTGTGGGCGGAGTGTCTTTGGAATCGGCGTAAAGCAGCGGGATGAGGGGAAGAAAGAGAAAGAGTCGTTTCATGAGGCTTGGTTTCTGGGAAGGGACACCTAAATTACGGGCATGGCCACTACGAAGTTTCGCCCATGTATCGATCTGCACGAAGGAAAGGTGAAGCAGATCGTGGGTGGAACCCTGAATGACGATGGTGCCGTTGAGAACTTTGTCTCGGAAAAGTCGCCCTCCTGGTATGCTGAAAAGTTTGCCGGTGATGATCTGGGCGGAGGGCACGTGATTCAATTGGGGCCGGGAAATGATTCCGCCGCCCGCGAGGCGTTGGGAGCTTGGCGGGGAGGCTTGCAAATCGGAGGAGGAATTACCCTGGAGAATGCGACAAGCTGGCTGGAAGCGGGAGCGAGCGAGGTGATTGTGACATCGTGGTTTTTTGATGGGGAGGGGAGATTTCTTGCAGATCGGGCGGAGGCTCTGGCCAGGGAAATCGGAGCAAAAAAGGTGGTCATTGATTTGAGTTGTCGACAGGTCGGCGAGGGGTGGAAGGTGGCGATGAACCGTTGGCAGACGATTACGGAATTGGAGGTGGATTTGGAGACGATTGATCATCTCTCGCAGTTCTGCGGGGAGTTTTTGATCCATGCGGCGGATGTGGAGGGCAAATGCGGCGGGGTGGATGTGCCCCTGGTAAATCTTCTCGGGTTGTGGGAGGGGTGCGCCATCACCTATGCAGGTGGGGTGAGAGGCTTGGAGGATTTGAAATTGATCAATGATGCCAGTGGCGGCCGACTTGATGCAACCGTAGGGAGCGCCCTCGATTTGTTTGGCGGAACCGGGGTTTCCTACAAAGAGTTGCTAAAGTGGAATCAGGGATAGTCTGCTTGTTGCCAGTGGTTAAATGAGAAGGTCGGGATACCGGACTTTTCGATGGCAAGGTCGCCTCGCCACGGCTATGATCAACGGAACCAATGAAATTAAAGTTTTGCGGAGCAGCAGGGACGACGACCGGGTCACAGCATCTTTTGGAGGTGAACGGGCAGCAAATTCTTTTGGATTGCGGTTTGTACCAGGGTCGGCGGGACGATGCCCATGAGGTGAATTGCTGTTTTCCGCACTTTGATCCGAAGTCGGTTGATCACGTTGTTCTTTCGCACGCGCATATCGACCACAGCGGAAACCTCCCAAATTTATCGAGCAAGGGATTTGAAGGGAACATTTATGCGACCTTTGCAACGCGTGATCTTTGTCAGGTGATGTTGGCGGACTCGGCGCGGATTCAGAAATCGGATGCGGAGTGGATGAACAAACATCGCGAAAAAGAGGGGAAGCCTTTGATCGAGCCACTTTATACCCCGATTGATGCGGAGCTTTGTCTGCGCCAGTTTGTGAATGTGGGCTACAACCGCAAGATGATGATCACCAAGGGTGTGGAGCTGACCTTTATCGATGCGGGACACATTCTGGGAAGTGCCCAGGTGATTTTGGATATCGAAGATGAGGAAGACGGGAAGAAGAAGCGTCTTCTTTTCTCGGGCGATGTCGGAAGAGGAAATAATGATCTCCTTCGTGATCCGGTGGCGAGTGAAGATGTGGACTTTGTTTTGATGGAGAGCACCTACGGAGGTCGCGAGCATGAACTGGGAGCGGGAGCCGATGAGAAGGTTGCCGAGATTCTGCAGCAAGCTCTCAAGAAAGGGGGAAAGGTGATCATCCCGTCGTTTGCGGTCGAGCGGACACAACAGTTGCTCTACGTTTTGCACGAACTTTTCCGAAGCGGAGCAATCCCTGATACTCCGGTTTACGTCGACAGCCCGTTGGCGGTGAATGCGACGGAGATTTTCCGTCTGCATCCGGAGTGTTTCAACGAGGAGGTCTACCAGGTGCTTTTTGAAAAGAGTAATCCGTTTGGCTTTGAGGGACTGACATTGATTCGGTCCGTGGCGAAATCAAAAGAGCTGAACGATGACAAGCGCCAGTCGATTGTGATTTCGGCATCGGGCATGTGTGAAGCGGGCAGGATTTTGCACCACCTTAAAAATAATATTGAGGACTCACGCAATACTGTTCTCTTCGTGGGGTATTGCGCGCAAAATACGCTGGGTTGGAAGCTCCGGGAGGGGCACAAAAAGGTGAAGATTTTTGGATCAGAATACAAGGTCCGGGCCAATGTGGAGATCATGGACTCCTTTTCCGGGCATGCCGATCATTCGGAGTTGCTTGAATACTTTGAGAAGATCAAAGGGTCCAAAAAGAAGGTTTGGCTGGTCCATGGTGAGACGGGGCGCTCGGAGGCTCTTTGTGAAGCGCTCAAGGAGATTCACGACGGTGAAGTGTCTGTTGCGGAACTTGGAAAGACAGTGACTTTTTGATCCAACCGGGATCTTTCCACCCCGCTAGTATTCTTCGACGGGGCTCTGGGCGGGGCGGTCGATTTCGAACCGTTCCCGG
>CALFSW010000317.1 GCA_937916505.1 uncultured Verrucomicrobiales bacterium
AAGTCTAAAATTCAAAAATATCCATCACTCTAAGTTTTACGCAGCACTAGCGTTTTTGGGTGTTCGTCGCCTAGGTGTTCGCGTCGCAAAGCTAATGCACGCTCAGCGAGAGACTGCTCCTCATCATACAGTGCCAAGTTGCCGTAGACTTTCGCCAATGCAGCGCGCAGTCTGGCTTCGGTAAGCGGGTCTTCAGTTATCTCTCGGTCAATGGTTTCGACTGCTGGTTTAAGAATCTCGAGAAGTAGCGCTTTCTTGGCTACATCTGTAGGGTTAGCTATTTCCGCAAGCGCTGAGAACTCTTCGATAGCATTCTCAATTTCTTGCGGGCTATCCCCATTCTGGGTCATTTTTTCACTTATGCCTTCGCAGAATGTTATCATAAATGACAAGCTCATACTGTAGGCGTCTAGGTTTCCTAGTATATCTTCCTGAAACTCGACCACCTTATCGAGTCGCTTCTTCTCGATATTCAATTTTTCCCGTTCAGACACCGCGACCGTCTTAGACTGGCGCGCTTCCTCCTCAGCTTTACGCGCTTGCTGCCACTGCCAGGTTGTGGTCGCCAGACCTGCGGCCAGAGCCAGTAGTATCATTGCGGCAGCGGTTACTCCAACGCGGTTGCGACGCACGAATTTAGCGAAGCGGTAGCGCACGCTGGGAGGGCCTGCCGTGACCGGCTCGCATGAAAGGTGGCGGCCGAGATCAGCGGAGAGCTCCTGCACCGTCGAGTAGCGGCGTGTGCGGTCCTTCTCCAGTGCCTTCATTGCGATCCAGTCAAGATCGCCATTCAGGCGCCGGCGCAGGGTGGTGACATTCAGTCGTCTGGCTTCGGCGACTTTGCCGGCCTCCTCAATGGTCGTCGATTTTGTGCTCGGGCGCTGAGGCTCCTCCTCCCGGAGGATACGTTGGATCTCCCCGTATCCGGCCTTTAGCAGCCTCCTCGGGTGGAAGGGCGGCTCCCCGCTCAAGAGCTCGTAGAGCAAAATTCCCAGCGAGTAGACGTCACTGCGGGTGTCGATATCGGCTCCGCTCATCTCGGCTTGCTCCGGGCTCATATAGGCAGGGGTTCCGATCAGCATTCCCTGGGCGGTGAACAGGGTCTCCTCGGTTAGCCGTGGTCCCAAGGCCTTGGCGATCCCGAAATCGATCACCTTGGCTCTCGGTTTTCCCTCCGAAAGGCCAACCAGGATATTGCTAGGCTTGAGATCACGGTGGATGACGCCCTTCTGGTGGGCATGCTGGACGGCCTCGCAAACTTCAGTGAAGAGCTCGAGGCGCTCTCGCAAATTCAGGCGGTGAGTGTCACAGTATTTGGTGAGGGGAACCCCATCGACATATTCCATGGCGAACCAGGAGCGCCCGTTGTCTGTGATCCCGGCATCGAGGATTTTGGCAATACCCGGATGCTGCATGAGGGCAAGGGCTTGGCGCTCGACCTCGAAGCGTGCGAGCAACTCTTTGCTGTCCATGCCGGGTTTCAAGAACTTCAACGCCACTCTCCGGCGCACCGGTTCCTCCTGCTCGGCGAGGAAGACCTCGGCGAAACCGCCCTCGCCAATCAACTGGCGGAGGGTGTAGGGGCCGATGCGGCTGCCCGATTGAATCCCATCTGCCCCACCTGTGAGTGTTGCCTGCTCTTCCTTTTCCAGTAAGGCCCGCACTGCAGCTATTAATTCCTCATCCCCAGCACACTCCTCCTGCAACCAGACCTCGCCCAGATCTTCGCTGCATGCGAGCGCACGAAGAGCAAGCGCGCGTGCCTGGTGTTTCTGATCGTAGAAAGTCACAACAGTTTTTTGTATACCTATGGGATATCGACACAAGCCGGATTTAGGGTGAAAGGCTTGGTGCCTCTTTCTGAGCGAAGTCCATGACCAACAGATTGGTCGATGTCAAAACCGGGCATATGAAGTGCGCGAAAATTCCTGACGACGAACTCCTTACACTGTTCCGTGGGGCCGCCCCCTGCTGCGAAATCAATATACAGTCACATTTCTACCCTTGTCCGAACTAGCTCGCGAATGATCCCGCAGAAGGATTGACTGTCGGCTAATGCCCCCCCTCGACCCGGTAGCCCCTTTTCCTCAGCCTCTCGGCAAGTCTGACTTCGGCTTCCTTGCTTGCCTTCCGGGAAAAGTAGACACCGCCGGGGATCAGATCATCTCGTAGGCGAAGCCCTCGTCGATAGACGACAGACGAAGCCAACCTAACAGTCCCCGCTGCGTTTCTTGCACCCGTCCTGTGCTGCTCAAACCTCTCTTCGATAGCTTTGGAAGTCTCCCCCACATAGAGGTAGCCGCGCCCCAAATCACCGATGCCTTCGGGATCGAGTTCGATGACATACATCCGGTAGACGGTGGTGTCTCGATTTACGGTGTAGCCTTGATTCCCAAGCTTTCGCACCAGCTTTGCCCGGGCCTTCTTTGCTCTCTTTTTGGACGTGAAGCGAGTCTCGCGAGCCAGGTCCTGACGGAGTTCTACTTCATTTCCCCTCACCCATTCCTTGGCATGAGATATGGCATCATCCAGTCCTTCCAACGCGGCATCTGTAAATCCCACATATAGATTGGGCTTATTCGCATCCCGCCTGGGAACAACATCCGCCAATTCCACCACGACGAGCTTATACATCCGGTTGCGATCGTGAGCTTCGTCTTCTCCCTGTCAAGGAAACTGCCTGCTTCAACGCCAATTATTGCAGCGTTTTGACATTTTATTGCAACATTATGTTGCAATCCGATTTTCACAATCGTATGAGTGTTGCCGCAATGAAGAAGCAGGGCACAAAAAACAAACCGGTCATCTGTATTCCCAGACTTGCTCTGGAGGAGCTGGATCAGGTTGAACAGATGTCACCCGAATTCTCGATGAACGATCTCGTGACCTGGGTGAACAACGCCGTCGAGCGATTTTACCCTCAAGCAAATGAAGGAGGTGACAAGCGGGTGAGTTCCAGCTTCACCGTGCGGACTCTGCGTCACTACCAGACGCTAGGATGCCTGGATGCTCCCGGGAAGGACGGCCGAAGCGCCATCTACGGATTCCGACATTACCTCCAAGCGCTGTTGATCCGCAAGCTTCTCTACCTGCGTTGCTCTCCGGAGAGCATCCGCCTCACTCTGGAAGGCCAAACCGACACGCAATACAAGGAAATGCTCTTTGCCGACCTGCAAATCACCCCCAGCGAGCAATCGGTAGCCAAGCTCTCACCAGAGCAATCCCCCGAGAAACCGGCTTCCACCTCTGAATCATGGACCCGCATCACCCTTGGCCCCGATGCCGAGCTTCACCTCAAAGAGCAACCGGGCCGCTTGTCCCCCGCCCGGAAAAAAGAGCTCCTCAGGCAAATCGAACAAAACCTCAAGAAACACTAACCCATTCAAAAACTCCCATCCCCAAAACAACATCATGACCACAACCTGCAAGACCACATCCCCACTTCACCGTAAAAGCAAACTCGCCAAATCACTCGAGCGTGACGTGCTCGGCATCGCCCTCGAGATTGGCCGACGGGTCGGCACCGAGGGCCACGGCATCGTCGAAGAATTCCTCGAGGATCGCCTCGAAGAGATCGGCTGCGAGCCCTACACTACAAGTTCGTTTTGCCTGCCCTATGTCCAAAACGGTGAATCCTTCACCAACATCGTCGGAGTGATCCCGGGCCGGGACCGCTCGAAAAAACCTCTCCTGATTGGGGCCCACTATGACAGCGTGATCGATGCCCCCTGCGCTGACGACAACGCCGCAGCTGTCGCCATCGCTTTGGCAGTGGCGGAACTGGTAGCTGCGAACGCAAACCTGGAGAGGGATTTGGTCGTCGCCATCTTTGATGCCGAGGAACCGCCCTACTACCAGACCCACTCCATGGGCTCAAACCGCTTCTACGAAGACCAGATGAAACCCGAAGGGGTGCACGCCGCCCTGATCATGGATCTGGTCGGTCATGACATCTGCTTTCCCGGTGAGTTCCTTGGCGCCGTGCCCGGCATTGGTTCCATGCTCGGCAAAATCCCGGGGCTTTCGAAAAAGGTCATCAACGTGCCCTTCCTGAGTGATCTCCTCTTTGTCACCGGCACGGAAAGCAACCAGGGACTGGTCGACATCGTGGGCGAACACCACTCGCCCAAAGATCTCAAGGTCTTGCCCACCCTGAACCGCTATGTCGGTGATATGAGTGATCATGGCATCTTCCGCAAAAACGGGGTGCCCTATCTCTTTCTCTCCTGCGGACGCTGGCAACACTACCATATGCCGACGGACACCCCCGACCGCCTGAACTACAAAAAGATGGCTGCGATCACCTACTACGTCTGCGAACTCATGGCAGGCATGGATGCGCAGGAGATGGACCGCACCGACACCGAGCAATTCAGCGAAACGCTGGAACTGGAAGCCAGCCAACTGAAAAAAATCCTGGGCCCAGCCCACAACATGGTCCTCAAGCGCATGGGGCTCACCTCCATCTCCACCCGCGACGACATGACCCGCTTCGCTCGTTCTCTGTTGGAGACAGGCTTGTAGAAGCTGCGGCGATGAACACCTCCGATTTCTAACCCTATTTTTCTCCAACTCCAACTCATACACCTTCATGCAAGACGACCAAAATGAACCGACTGAAGAGGAGGGAGTCTCCGATAAAGATTCTTTTCTACTCAATAGCTCAAGGGCCGAACTCATCGCTTTGAATTACCTCGATCATGATGGATTTCCGATAGGACCGGGAAAGCACCTTATCCCTTTACTGATTGAAACGCTGAAAATCTCAAGAGCGATTTCGGACTACCTCACAGCCACCTTCTCCGATGATGAATCTGCAGCAGCAAAATGGGATCCGGAGTCCGTCTTCAAATCCTTTTACATCGCACAGACAGATGCCATGGCCGGCCTACGTGCAGATGGTTATGAGCAGGTTGAAGATCTGGTTTTCGAACTGATATTTCCTCACATGAACTGGAACTTTTGCTTACAGTATTCAAACTGGATGGCCCTGATGAGCGCTTTCGACATGCTGGATAGGGACATCCGTGCGTTCGATGGGGATCATCCGGATGGGGTTATTTTCACGTTAAGAACGTTTCACGCACTCGTAAAAGAGAAAGGAGCCAAGTGGTCCATTAAAATTGCAGAGAAAGCGCTTGCACGTCTTTGGATTCCCTCCTCCGAGTGACTCAAAAGGTCGAAAATGGATGGTTTCCTTCAGCTTCTTTAGACGGAAAAAGTTGCGGAATCGCGTATGAACAATACGGCACGGTCACCGAACCGTAGCGCTGATAATTGTATCGATCCCTACCTTGAGGTCCATTCTCATTCGCGTCAACTTTTGAGCTGGAGCCAAAGATCTGCAAGGGATTCCCGCTT
>CALFSW010000318.1 GCA_937916505.1 uncultured Verrucomicrobiales bacterium
GCCAGCTAAAACCCGGATAAACGACAGGAAGGTAGTCGATCTTATTTTTCTCACACCACTTCCGGTCCTCGACAAGATTCCCGACATGCCTGCCGCTTTTAAAGTCCACCTCATGATAGCGTCCAACCGCCCAAGGACTGATGATGTCGGCGAGCTTCAAGACCCGGTGTAAATCCTCATCCTTTGTGGAATCCCGTTCCTGCTCCCGCCACCCAAAGGGCACCCCTAGCATAATACTGCAGCCACCCCAGTCGGGATTATCCTTGAGAAACCGAACGAACTCCCCGGCCTTCTCAAGACTATAACCACGGTCATCGTTAAAACCGACCCCCAGATCGCCACAAGCGGCTTGCCATTGTGCTGAAGATACGCGCGATCATTGGGATCATTTCCCAGCTTCATCTTGGTGCGCAGGTTTTCCCAATCACGGGCAAGACGCTCAAAGTCGCCGTCCTTCAGCCCGGAAAGGTCATACATCAACGCGTAGCAACGTCCGTTCGCAATCGCGGCATCCCGGCAATTCAGGAGCTTTTGGTTATCCGATTTCAAATGATTGTATGCTCGATAATTCTTCGCTCCCACCAAACCAAACCGCTGCACAAACGCCCCATCGATCCCGTATCCCTTCATCCACTCAAAGTGGCGATTCACCGTTTTGGGATTCAGCGAGCTAAAGACCCGGGCCGTGCTTCCATCCTTGTGTTTGAAGGGCGTCTCAACTTTTTCGTCTTCATCGAACCCGGTGAGATCGGGCCAAATATCAATCGAGCAATGGCCGGGCTTAAATTCCCCACGCTTTTCGTAGTGATAAAATCCCATCCCCGAACCATCGCCCGGCGTCCGAAACCATCCCTGATATCCCGTCAAGACACGGCCCTTGATTCCAGAAGGATTCCGAACCTTCGATTGCGTCGCTTCGGCAGGCTGAAGAACGGAGTAGGCCTCATCCATCGTCACATTCCGGGCCGCGAGCTTCCCCGCCAGCAGCAATCCGAAAATTAGTAAGGGGATTTTCATCATTGAAATGTCCCTTACCCGGCCACCGGGGGGAATCGTTCAACCAACCCTCCCCCTTTTTCGGGGACAAGCGATGCAAGCCGGAGTGCCCGGCGCCGGAGCCCGCCCGATTGCGCCTCTGATTAGAGATGAAAATCCCCGGGTTTCACGGCGAGAGCGGAACACGAAGTGTGATGAATAATCGACTCGGCCGTTGTCCCTAGAAGGAGTCGTTTCAAACCTGTCCGACCTCTGGTCCCCATGACAATCAAGTCGGCATTCGTCTCCTCGAGATGGGTTTCGATCTCGTGGGAAACCCTCCCCGAAATAAGAACCGTTGTCGTGAGTTCCTGAAGATCAAATTCTTTCTCCAGTTCGTCGCCCATGGCTTCCAGTCGCTCTTCGAATCCCGCGATGATTGAGGGCTCCATCGAGATGGGAAAAGAGGAGCCAAGCCCCCCGAATTCATCGTCCAGGTAGACGACGGGACGATACACGTGGATGAGAGATAGACTCGCAGAGTCCTGCTTGGCGATCTCCGCCGCCCGCCGTGCCGCGCGGATTGAATTCTCGGAAAAGTCGACACCTGCCGCAATCGCGCGGAAAGGATGATCCTGGTCTTTCCTGACCAAAAGCACCTCGACCGGTGCCATCCGGAGACAACGGGAAGCCAGCCTTCCCACATGACTGCTCTCCGAACTACTCAGCCCGCTCGACCCCAAAACGAGCATCTCGGCGTGATGTTCTTCGATCACTTTGAGAGTCTCTTCAAAAGGATGACCCACCGAAATAACGGTCTCTATTTCGTGGGCCGCCCCAATCGTCTTTTGAATAAAGTTCTCCACTTTCGTCCTCGCAAAATCGATGATCCCGGCTTCGTCGTAGGAATTGAGTTTTCTAAATTCGCTGAGGATTTCATCGTCAAGAACATGGTAGCAAACAAGAGGTCTGTTGGCAGCATTCGAAAGGCGGGCCGCCTCTCGCAGCGCGTTTTGGCAGGAAGGCGAATAGTCGATGCCGACGAGAATGGCTGGAGTTGTGCTCATGGAATTTTTAAAATCTGGTTAATCCAAAACAGGGACGGTTAAAACAGAAC
>CALFSW010000319.1 GCA_937916505.1 uncultured Verrucomicrobiales bacterium
CATTCCTACCTGCTCCAAATTTTCGACCAAGGCAGCCCCACAGAGACTTTCCCAACCGGGCAAAGTCACGATTCTAGCTCCTTCAAATTTATCCAACACTAAGTTGAGAATATCCAGCCACTCCTCTGTAGAATCCATCGGCTCCATCCAAAGATCGGCATCCTTGGTTCCGCGATCCATCCCGTGTCCAATCACCGCCAATTCACCCAGTAAAATCACACGGGTTTCGCGCGTGAGTTCAGTCACAAAATCTACTAGTTCCCTCTGCATCGCTTGATAAGCGCACCCACCCCTTCTCATGCAACTCAGCTTGCAGCAACGGCAACGAAATCATTTCGGAATTTTCCCCGACCTTGAAGCGATCATCGCCTCCGTAGACCACAAAACTTTTGTCCGGTTTTAGGTCCTCAAGGGCGTTGTAGAATCCAGGCGTGATGTTTGGTGAGAGGCCTCTTTTGATCTCGATGACCCACCGGGGTTGGTCCCGGAAGCAGAGGACGAGATCGACTTCAGCCCCAGCACTGGTGCGAAAAAAATAGGCGTCCGTCCGAGGTGGTGCGAGGACGAGGAGGTTTTCGATCACGAAGCCCTCCCAACTTCCTCCGACGACGAAATGGCCGAGGAGGGATTACAGTCCTGAGATTCCCGGGAGCTCGTCTACGATTCCAGAATCCCGGATATAAACTTTCGGTGATTTCACCAGTCGCTTCCCTACGTTCTTGAACCATGGCTTGAGGATGCGGATGAGAAGAAGGTCTTCGAGAAGGCCCAGATATCTATTGATGGTGCGAGCGTCGAGATCGAGGTTTCGGGAGAGATCGGCGACGTTCAGCATCCCGCCATCTTGATGCGCCAGCATGGTCCAGAGGGTTCGGATTTCACGACCTGCGAGACGACCGTCATACCGGGAAATTTCGGCCTTTAGATAGGATCGAACTAAAAAACACCTATAGATCATTGGCATTTTTCCGGAGAATTTCACGATACTGACGGAAAGCTTCTTGGCGATCTTGAACGGAAGCCCGCCAAATTATCGGAGTGGCCCAAACACGTCATTGTGAAGTAGGGCATTGAGGATTCAGACAAGAGACCAAATCAGACAAACTCTCCTGGCGGTCCGTCGGACCTGTCACCGGGACCTCTATTGTGGTCACCTTGCAAAAACGACATCGTGATGATGTTTATACAAGTTGATCGCTCTTGGGCTGCTCAAGTAATTCGCGGAGCGAAAAAGGAGCCGCAGAGCCTTCGCCGCTTATCAACTACGGGTTTTAATGGGCGGAGCGGGAAAGCTGTTATTTTTTGGGAAAAAATCTTGAGGCGGGTTCGGCATTCCGGGGCGTTGGGCTTCGAAGCGAAGTAGCGAGGCCGCCACGGTTCCTGCACAAAAAGCGCGCCCACCCTTTCGGATGAACGCGCTTTGTAATTCTTTTTCGCGTCGGTCTGACTTAGCCGAAGGTCACGACTTCTTCCTCGGAGGGAGGAACATCGTCGTCGCCTGGAGGCGTTCCCTGGGGAGCTGCAGGGGCATCGCCACCACCACCTTCGCGGAGGGCTGCTCTGCGGGACATCTTCACGCGGCCTTTGTCGTCGATTCCGACGCACTTGGCTGAGATGATGTCGCCCTTCTTACAAACGTCCTCGACCTGATTCACGCGACCTTCGGCAAGCTCGGAGATGTGGACGAGTCCGTCCTTGCCGGGAAGCACTTCCATAAAGGCACCAAAGGTGGTGACGTTCATGACTTTACCGGTGTAGGTCTTTCCGATCTCAACTTCGGCGAACATCATGTCGATCATGTTCTTGGCAGCATCAAGACCTTCCTGCTTGGAAGCATAGATGTGAACGGTGCCATCGTCTTCGATGTTCAGCTCAGCACCGGATTCGGCCTGGATGGCTTTGATGTTCTTTCCGCCAGGTCCAATGAGCTCGCCAATGCGATCTTGTGGGATGGTGACGGTCTCGATGCGAGGAGCGTATGGGCTCAATTCACCAGGTCCGGTGATGGACTCAGCCATTTTCGCGAGGACATCGGCGCGGCCTTCGATGGCGAGGTCGATGCCTTCTTCGAGGATGGAGAGAGGGATACCGGGGAGCTTGAGGTCAAGCTGGTAACCGGTGACACCTTCGCTGGTTCCACAGAGTTTGAAGTCCATGTCGCCGTAGAAATCCTCGGAACCAATGATGTCGAGAATGACAACGTGCTTCGTCATGTTTCCATCAGCATCTTGCTCGGTCACAAGACCGGAAGAAATACCCGCAACAGGGCGGATCATGGGGACACCGGCGTCAAGGAGAGCCATCGTGCCGGCACAAACGGTCGCCATTGAAGTCGAACCATTGGACTCCATGACCTCGGAAGAGATACGCATGGAGTATGGGAAGTCCTCGGTGGAAGGAAGCATTGGAGCGATGGAACGCTCGGCAAGTGCTCCGTGACCAATCTCACGACGATTCATGCCGCCGAAACGACCGGTCTCACCAACCGAGAACGGTGGGAAGTTGTAGTGGAGGAAGAAATTCTTGGAATCCTCACCACCCGCGTAGTTGTCGACGTAGAGTTTCTCGTCGGCAGGTGCGAGGGTGCAAATTCCGAGAGCCTGGGTCTCACCACGGGAGAAAATTGCGGAACCGTGCACACGTGGCAGGGTTCCGACTTCACCGTAGAGTTCGCGGAGGTCGCGGAGACCACGACCGTCGGCACGAACCCCTTTTTCCATGATGGAAAGGCGGAAGGCTTTCTTCTGGATGTATTCGAAGACCTGCTCGATTTCGAACTCGGTCGTCTTGGGGAATTTCTCCTTAATGGCAGCTTCCACTTCGTCGCGAAGCGCGCCCACTTTCTTGCCGCGCTCCACTTTGGAAGCAGCATAGATGGCGTCCTCGATACGGTCACCGGCGACGGCGTATCCGATCTCAAGGAGGTCCTCTTTCGCCACGGTGACGACGTAGTCACGCTTGGGCTTGCCGGCCATTTTGACGAGCTCTTCCTGAGCTTCGACGATCTTGGCCACGGCCTCTTGAGCGAAGTAGAGGGACTTTTTGAACTCGGCATCAGGGATCTCGTTGGCTGCGCCTTCGATCATGATGACGTCGGTCTTGTTACCGACGTAGATGAGGTCGAGATCAGAGTCTTCACGCTGCTCGAAAGTCGGGTTGATGAGAAACTCACCGTCAACCCGACCAACGCGCACCGCACCGATAGGACCGGCGAAGGGGATGTCCGAGATGGCCAG
The DNA here is from genome assembly GCA_937916505.1 of uncultured Verrucomicrobiales bacterium. Lineage (GTDB taxonomy): Bacteria > Verrucomicrobiota > Verrucomicrobiia > Verrucomicrobiales > Akkermansiaceae > SW10. The sequence continues at coordinate 3,237 of CALFSW010000319.1, forward strand.
AGCGGCGGAAGCGCCGTTCATCGCAAGAACATCGGCGTCGTGAATCTGATCGGCACTCAGAAGGAGAGCGATGATCTGGGTGTCATAAAGGTAACCTTTGGGGAAGAGCGGACGCAGTGGGCGATCCGTCATGCGGCAGGTGAGAATTTCCTTCTCAGTCGGACGGCCTTCACGCTTGAAGTATCCCCCGGGGAAAGTTCCAGCGGCAGATGCGCGCTCCTTGTATTCGACCGAAAGGGGGAACCAGGTCTGGCCCTCGCGGATTTTCGTTTGTGAAACAGCGGAAACCATCACGATGGTTTCTCCCATCTGCACGGTGACTGCTCCGTCTGCCAACTTGGCAAACTTACCGGTCTCAATGACCATTGGGCTCGGCCCAATATTGGCCGTTACATTTTGTATACTCATTATCTTTGTTTGGTAGATCGCACTCGGGACCCTCCCGGACGATTGTATTTGTTGAAAAACGGAGTTGGTTTCCCGGTCTTTTCTTGGGTGGGAATCCCGCTCCGCTGAGGTCACCGCTAACAAATTGCGGCAGCCCTCAAAGCAAAAGGGCCACAGTGAAAATCACCGTGGCCTTTTGCAGATTGTTTTATTTGCGCAGGTCGAGCGCTTTCAAGACCGACTGATAACGGTCTTCCGACTTGCTCTTGAGGTAATCAAGAAGCTTGCGGCGGCGCGCCACGAGGCGGAGAAGTCCGCGACGTGAGGCAAAATCTTTTTTGTGCTCCTTCATGTGCTCCGTGAGATGCTTGATCCGCTGGGTCATGAGGGCTACCTGGAAGTCGGCGCTTCCGGTGTCATTGTCACTTTGCTTGAAGTCAGCAAGGTTGATTCCGTAATCTTCGGTCATTTTAGTGGTAATCGGGATGGGCCGAGCCGCTTCATTGCAGCCAAACCGTCCTTCGACGCGCGGGAGATAGGCGAGGATTGGGAATAACTCAACCCTTTTCGGAGAAATTTGGTCCACCAAGGCAACACCTTCCTGATCGATTCCAGAAAGGCCTTGCCACCGTTCGCGGCATTCTCCGAATGCCCAATTTATTGAGTCACAGGATTTTGCGAATTTCTGATTCCTCTCAATTTGAATGAAATTTTCCCGACAACGCCGTCTGAGGCTCACCCATGATTAGCGCCCCGGGCCACCTCTCCCACGGCCACCACGCGACGCGTCTTCGATGACTTTTTGTTGGGCTTCTGCCGAGAGTCCACTGGAAGGAAGCCATTGTTTGGCTTCTTCGGAATTGCTCCGCAGCCATGAACGTGCCACCGATTCCATGGTATCAGTGCGCATTTTCTCATCAGCGATGGAACCGGCCCATTCAGCGGCGATGGCAGGATCCTCACGATCATAT
>CALFSW010000320.1 GCA_937916505.1 uncultured Verrucomicrobiales bacterium
AAAGTACGCAGACTGGGACTCGAACCCAGGACCAATTGGTTAAAAGCCAACTGCTCTACCAACTGAGCTATCTGCGCTTTGGTTGGAATTTTTTGCACCGGCCCGGAGGCTGGCGCGGCGGAGCTTTAGGACGATCTGGGATTATTGACAAGTGAATCTTTGTATTTTTTTGATGAAGGACTCCGTTGCACTGCTCGATTCCCGTGGTTATAGCCTTCTTCGTGAGCGCCGGATCTCCCAAGGACCTTTGGCGGGGCATGTCCCTGTCCACGTGGGACGGCATGCCCAAAATTTCAGGGCAGCCCTTGCTGTTGGGAACTTGTGATCCGGCGGCAGAAGGATACCTCATCTCTGCCCTGCTGCAAAAGCAGGCCACCATAGAAGGAAGCCGGGTCTGGATCTTCACCCCCCATGCACGTCGGCGTGATCAATTGGCGGAGGAATTCGCCTTCTGGAAGCGCCCCGCTTTGGTTTTGGCTGATCCGACTGTTGTCATTGAGGAAGAGCTGGCTGATCCAGACCGTGAGGCCGAGCGAATCTCAACCCTCCACCGCATCGCGCGCTCGAATGACACCCCGGTCATTCTCTCCCGGGCTTCGTGGGAGTCACCGGCTCCGGCTCTCGAAACAATCGATGAAACGGAACTCACGCTCAAAATAGGCCAGGAAATCGACCCCACCGAGTTGGTGACTTGGCTTGAGGAACACGACTATGAAGAACATCCGCAAATCTTCCAGCGGGGACAGTTCGCTCGTCGAGGGGGCATTCTAGACTTTTATCCGCCACAACTCACCAACCCGGTGAGAGTGGAATTCTTCGGCGATGAGATCGAGTCGCTCCGTGAGTTCAGTGTGGAATCACAAACGACAACCCGACGACTGGATACGATCGAAATTAGCAAACAAGATGAGAGCCTCGGGGCTCCTCTTGCCTCCTGGATCAAACCAGAGGACCTCATCATTGCGGTGGATGAAGATGATCACCACATCGCGCACGTCCTCATTAGCAATGGCCCCAACAACGACTGGAATGCCGACCTCTACCCCTCGCCCGCAGCCGGGTTCGAGGCCGGTGACTTTGTGGTGGCCGACTCAAGCCGGGGGCTTTTTCTTGAACAACTGGGTGAGTGGCAAAAATTGGGTTGGGAGATTGGCCTCGTTGCCCCGAGCAAAGCTGAGAAGCATCGATTTTTTGAAATTTTGGAGCGCGATGAATCTGATTTCACCTGCGTGGAGGGTCGACTCGCGAAAGGCTTCGTGGCGCCGAATCAAAAGCTCGTCGTCCTTTCGACTCTTGAGATTTTCGGCCGACAACATCTTCCCGGCACCCGGGGAAAAGAGAAGCTGACCCACCAGCGAAACGCGGCCGCGATCGTAGGAGTTCATGAGCTGAACGAAGGGGAATTTGTAGTCCATGCGGACTACGGAATTGGTGAGTTCATGGGACTGATCGACGGGGAAGGAGGCCAGGAGGAACTCGGAATTGAATATCAAAACGGAGCCACGCTGCACGTCCCCATTGATCAAAGTCACCTCGTCTCGCGATACGTTGGAATAGGCGGAGGAACGCCCAAGGCCAACAAGCTGGGTGATCGAAAGTGGAAAAAAGCCCGCCTGACTGCAGAGGCAGCTGTCCTGGACTATGCCGCCCAGCTTTTACGACTCCAGGCCGAGCGCGACTCCAAGTCCGGTCACGCGCACGCGCCGGACGGCCAGTGGATGCAGGAATTCGAAGCGTCGTTCCCATTCACCGAGACTCCCGATCAAAGGAAAGCAATTGAAGATGCCAAAATCGATATGGAATCCCCCCGGCCCATGGACCGGTTGATTTGTGGTGATGTGGGATTTGGAAAAACCGAGGTGGCAATCCGTGCCGCCTTCAAGGCCATCACCGGTGGCAAGCAGGCTGCCATCCTGGCGCCCACGACGGTTCTCGCCGAGCAACATTTGCGGACCTTCAAAGCCCGGATGAGCGACTACCCCTTCGAGATCAGGCTCCTTAGCCGTCTCCAGTCACCCGCCGAAGTCCGAGAAACTTTGGAAGGACTCCGCGGAGGGCGGGTGGATATTGTCATCGGAACCCATCGCCTGCTCTCGGCCGGGGTCGAATATCAAAATCTGGGGCTCCTCGTCGTTGACGAAGAACAGCGCTTTGGAGTGCGGCATAAGGAGATCCTAAAGGAAAGGTTTCGCTTGGTCGATGTCCTCACACTTTCGGCGACTCCGATTCCCAGAACACTCTACCTTTCCCTCATGGGGGCACGTGACATGTCCACCATCGACACGCCCCCTCCCAACCGGCTTCCGGTGCAGACTTCAATCTGCGCCTACGATGAACGACTCATTCGAAACGCCATCCGGCGGGAACTCACCCGTGGAGGACAGGTTTTTTTCCTTCACAACCGGGTCGGCACCATTGAAGGGATGAAGAAACGAATCGAAAACCTTGTGCCCGAAGCGAAGGTGGTCATTGGGCATGGGCAGATGGATCGTGAGCATCTGGAAAAAGTCATGCACCAGTTTGTCGAGGGTAAGGCGGATGTCCTCCTCGCCACCACGATCATTGAAAGCGGCATCGACATCCCGAATGCCAACACGATCCTGATTGACCGGGCGGATCGCTTTGGACTCGCCGATCTTTACCAACTCCGTGGCCGGGTCGGACGCGCCGGGCGTCGTGCCTATGCCCTCCTTCTTCTGCCGGGAGATCTCATCGCCGGGGGAGACGCCAAGAAACGACTCAGCGCCATCAAACAATACACCGAACTTGGTTCGGGATTTAAGATCGCGATGCGGGACCTCGAAATCCGGGGAGCAGGCAGTCTTCTGGGAACGAAACAATCGGGACACATCACCGCCGTCGGCTTCGAACTCTATTGCCAGCTCCTGCAACAATCCGTCGAAAAGCTTCAGGGAAAGAACCCGATGCAGCGCGCGGATGCGCAAGTGAAGGTGGATTTCCTTGTTTATTCAGAGAGCGCCTGGAATGGCGATTCAAACAAACTCCCCGCCTTTTTCCCAAGAAGCTATGGCCCCGATCCCGACATGCGCGTCGCCGCCTACCGTCAGCTCGCATCAGCCCGCAGCGAAAAGGAAATCACGAAGATCGAAAAAGACTGGCGGGACCGCTTTGGCCGATTTCCATTGCCGGTAAAAAATCTTTTGGAAACGAACCGCCTTCGTGTCATCGCTTCGACGAGGGGAGTTCAGGTGGTCGAAGTCAATAACGACCGTCTCATGCTCCAGCGAAACGGAGAATACATTCTGCCTCCCGGCGGAAAGTTTCCCCGCTTGAGTTCGCACAGAACAAAAGATAAACTCAACCAAGCGATTCAGCTGCTCAAAACCCTCTAAGCCCCCACTTCTTCATGAAACATCGTTTCTCACTTCCCGTCGCGTTGGGCCTGCTCTCTGCGATCTTACTTGTTCCTGGAAACTGCCAGGAAATCGCAGAGAAGCCTCCACAACAGCCCATTCGTGCGAAACCCGGCCCCGTTCGGGTCAATGGTTTTGCCGCAAAGGTCAACGGAGACGTCATCACGCTCAACGAACTGATGATCAAGGTTGCTCCCCTGCAATCTTTGCTTATGGCCCGCTTCCCCCGCCGGGGACCGGTGTATGAAAACCAGCTTAGGGAATTAAAGGCACAAATCCTCGACGACTTGATCGACCGGACCATTATTCACACTGAATTCAAGGACCGTGTCCGTGCTTTCCCCGATCAAGAAATCGAAGCCGAGGTGAAACGCATTGTCCAAAATGTCTACAATGGCGACGAAGGACTGTTTCGAAAATACCTTCAAGCCACAAGCCTCACCCGGAATCAATTCAAGGAACAACAGCGCAAGGAGCTTCTTGTTCAGATAGTCCGCGCGCAACACTTCGGTGACGTTCCTCCACCCAAGGAACACGAACTGAGCGAAGAATATAAAAAGTGGGCTGTCGCGAATCGGGATCGCACAAAGGATGTCGGCACCTATAAACGGATCTATCTCCGCAAGGATATGGGGGACAGCCCCGAGGACCAGCTCAAGCTTGCCGAGGACCTCTATCAAAAGCTGAAGGCAGGGGCGGACTTTGCCACTCTGGCGAAAGCCCATTCCAACGACTCGAAAGCTGAAATTGGCGGACTTTGGAAAGACATTCCAAGAACTGATTTGAACCACGATTTCGGCTCCTTCCTTTTCGAAACCCAAGGGAATGAGATCATGGGACCAATCGAGGACAACTTTGGATTCAATATTATCCAGGTCATCACTCGCAAATTCGGCCCCGCCAAGTCCCTGGCATCCGTGCGTGATCAGATGAAAAGCCGGGTGGCATCGGAGAAAAAAAAGGAAAACTTTGAAAAATGGATGAAGAAAATGCGCGCTCGCGCCGACATCCAAAAAATGCTGTAACCGCCCATGCAGACAGCGGTTTACGCGGGAAGTTTTGATCCTCCAACCAACGGTCACCTCTGGATGATCCGTCAGGGTCTGGCGCTTTTTGACCGCTTGGTCGTGGCCATTGGACAAAATCCCTCAAAGAGCTACACCTTCACGACCAAAGAAAGAATCGAGCTCCTGCATGCCTCCATTCCTTCGTGTGAGCGCCTCACCTTCACGCATATTGACAACCGCTACCTCGTGGATTACGCCAAGGAGGTCAATGCCGAGTTCATTCTCCGCGGAATTCGTTCGCCCCATGACTACGAATATGAACGCGTGATGCGCCACATCAACGGCGATATGGCTCCGGACATCAACACCGTCTTTCTGATGCCTCCCCGCGACAAGGCTGAACTCTCGTCCAGTATGGTGATGGGGCTCATCGGCCCCGATGGTTGGCAAAAAACAGTCCGCCGCTACGTGCCGGGTCCGGTTTTTGAGGCTCTCGAATCAAAGCACCCCCACTAAAACCCATGAGCACTCTCGCAATTGCCCTCGGGGCCTTTGTTTTGTATCTTGTCGCCTACCATACTTATGGAAAGTGGCTGGGCCAAAAACTTTTCAAACTCGACCCCAAAGCCAAGGTCCCCTCGATCGAACTCGAGGATGGCAATGATTTTGTCCCCACTGAAAAGGGCATCGTTTTCGGGCATCATTTCACGTCAATTGCGGGCACCGGTCCCATTGTTGGCCCCGCCCTCGCCGTAATTTGGGGCTGGGTCCCGGCTCTTCTATGGGTCGTATTTGGCTCCATCCTCATCGGAGCGGTGCATGATTTCGGAGCCCTCGTCATCTCCCTCAGAAACAAGGGGCAGACCGTCGGCGACATCGCCGGCCGGGTCATCACCAGACGGACCAGAATCCTCTTTCTCTCCATCCTCTTTCTCGCCCTCACCATCGTTCTCGCCATCTTCGGCCTGGTCATCGCGAGTGTCTTCAAAGCGTATCCGCAGTCCATCTTCCCCTGTCTGGTGCAGATTCCGCTGGCGGTGATGATTGGATTAACGCTTCACAGCAAGGGGGCCAGTATCCTGATCCCGTCACTCATCGCCCTCGCGATCATGTATCTCACCGTCGCCTTCGGGAACGTTGGCTTTCTGGGAACCTTCAATGAATTCCTGGGTGGTGATCCCGGTAACCCGGAAAGCAATGGCCTCTCGGTGATTCAATGGGTCATCTTCCTGCTCACCTATTCTTACGTCGCCTCGGTTCTGCCGGTCTGGACTCTTCTGCAACCCCGCGACTATATCAACAGCCTCCAGCTTCTTTCAGCCCTTGGGCTTGTCCTCGTTGGATTGATTGCAGCCGCCTTCATTGGTGGAGCCAGTCCTCCGACCGGAGGTGAACGACCGGCTTTGGAAATCGTCGCTCCCGCCTTCAACCTCAGCCCGGAGGGAGCTCCCTCGATGTTCCCCTTCCTCTTTATCACCATTGCCTGTGGAGCAATCTCAGGATTTCACTGCCTGGTTTCCTCTGGAACCTCATCAAAACAACTCAAGTGTGAAACCGATGCCCAATTTGTGGGATATGGATCCATGCTCACCGAAGGATTCCTTGCTGTTTTGGTGATCCTCGCTTGCATCGCCGGACTTGGACTGGGCACAGGAGCTGGAGATGGTTTTCTTTCCGGCGCCGAAGCCTACGAAGCCCGATATTCCTCATGGGATGCCGCCAAAGGACTCGGCGCCAAAGTCGGAGCATTCGTGGAGGGAAGCGCGAACTTCCTCAAAGCCCTTGGACTCCCGGCGGAATTTGCCATTGCTCTCATGGGCGTTTTCGTCGCTTCCTTTGCGGCCACCACCCTCGATACCGCCTGCCGCCTGCAACGCTATGTTGTTCAGGAACTCGCCGGAACTCTTGCGCCCCGGCACCGGGTCGACGGAGCAAGGGTCGGCGAATACGTTGATGGCAACCCGCTTTTCTGGCTCACCAACCGCCATGCGGCGACGATCTTTGCCATTGTCATCGCTTTTTTCATTGCCCGTATGCCGGGTGGCCTTGGCAAGGATCCCGGAACCGGAGGGCTTCTTCTCTGGCCACTCTTTGGGGCGATCAATCAACTCCTTGCTGGCCTGGCATTCCTCGTGATCACTTTCTGGCTACGACGACGAGGACTTCCCTTTGCCCTGACTTTGATTCCTGGAATTCTAATGCTGATCCTCCCGGCGATTGCGATGACCATGAATATCCGGAATTATGCGGACCAACACAAGTGGCTCCTCTTCGGATTTGGCTTCGCAACGATCCTCATCGAAATTTGGATGATCGTCGAAGCGATTTCTGTCTGGAAGAAATCCAAAGGAATGCTTGAAGAGCTCGATCACCTTCCCGAAGCGAACGACCGCGAGGGCGGGCGTTCTTGTTAGGGAGGCACCCCTGGATACCAATCACTCCTTGCCCCCGGCAAAACGCCTTCCCTGGTCGCTCCTTTTCTGGTGTTTCCAACAGGCATCGAGTAGGCGGTAGGGTCGCCCCTACCACCTCTCAAACCACCGGACGTACGGTTCCGTATCACGGCGGTTCATCTGAACGATTTCTTTTCAAGGATGTGAACCCGTTCTTGCAGATTCACCAGTCCAAGGCGTTCAAAGTATTTCTTTGGTTCCTTTAGTGACCCGACGTTTGAAGCACCCGTCCAATACCCTCGCTCCTTCCGGGAGCTACTCTTAAGTTGGGGCGGATCCATCTCAGGATTCTTGTCTGCTTCTGCTTCGTCGTGAGCCATTACTTGGGTCTCATTGTCGTTCTTATGTTCGGGCCTTCGGTCGGGTCGAGCCGACCTACTATGCCCTCGGCTGACTTCTGACACTGCCTCCCAATATCTCTCGATGCAGGTAGTCGCTTCTTTGACCAAGCGTCAGATCTCCCCGGGTAATGCGCACTGACCTCCACACTCATCGCTGCCGCATATACATCCACACCTTCCGGGTAGAATTTCGACTTTAGAGATATAGGATTCCTCATCCGGTGCGACTGCCTCATATGCGGTTTTTGTTCATCAACGTCGTGTTTTGCCTGCGGCTTCCTTCAGCGGACACCTCGCGGTGGACACC
>CALFSW010000321.1 GCA_937916505.1 uncultured Verrucomicrobiales bacterium
TTAACGAGGCGATCGAAATACGGCGTTGCGAATTTTATTGTGCTGATCATGAGATCGCGATGATCCCGGTTATTATCGATTCGAATTGCTCTTTCAAGGATTTTTATCGGGGTGTCGGCCCGATCGGGATTGCTTGTATTTTCTGTTTAGGAGGCACACGAATTCAGTTTATCCATCCAGCCCTGGACCTGAAGGGCGTCGGGATATGTGGCTCCAACGGGCACTTCTTGTAAGCCGCGGACAACTCGACAAAAACAACGCAGTTCTTCGGCCAGCATTCCGCTAGCTCCCTTCCCATTCGCGCGTATTTCGAGACCTAGCGGCCACTCGGCTTGATCGCTCCAGACTTCGATCGGACGAGGATTGGGAGTAATCCGCGCTGACCAGTTCTCGCCGAAAACTTCAGTGCGGTCCATTCCACGGGCCGGCATTCCGGGTGGAGTTAGATAGGATGCCTCGAAGGAAGCGACCGGACCGCTTTCCCATTTGAGCTGCGCCAGAGCAAGATCCACTTCGCCGCGAGTCGTGCGGTGGTACTGTGCACTGAATTGAATGGGTTCGGCGCGATCGACCAGAACTTGCGTGGCGTAAAGATCGTGGACCATAACGGCATAGAGCGGATTTTCGCCCGGAAACTGTTCGACGATGCTAGCCGGGCGATGCCTTACGCAGTTAATGTAGGAGATCGGTCCGCGCTGAGCGACTTCCTCGCGCAACTGTTGATACTCGCTGTTGAACAGGACGATGTGGCCAATCATCAGGTTACTCGAATCAGGCCGGACCAAAGGCAGAAGACTTTCAGCTTCGATCAGATTGGCGGCGATCGGCTTTTCCAACAAAACAGTCTTGCCAGCTTCGAGCAATGCCCTGGTAACCTGCACGTGAGATTCCGTTGAACTGGCGACAATCCAGGCTTCGGCGTCGGATTCAGAAATGGCCTGGTCTAAATCGGTCCAGGCAGGCACGCCGGAAAGTTCGTCTATCAAGTTGCCAATGCTGGCCTGCCTTCGAGCCACCAGCGCGACGAGATTCGCTTCAGCCAATCCGGCAAGCGTCATCGAGTGTAATCTCCCAAAACGCCCAAGACCGACGACACCAATATTGACAGGCTGGAATTTATTTTGGCTCATTTGATGTTTCCTTGCTGATTGAATTTTTGACTGTGAGCGGAATTGATTAGAATCTGCCTTTTCATGCCCTTAAATCAAGTCGCTTGCGATCACGGTACCGGTCGTGATTGGAAAAGATACGGGACATCCGAGAACCGGACAACGGACGTTCGCCGTGTCGATCCAAGGGGGCACATCAATGTTCTGACCTTGTGAAAAAAGCTAATGGCTCGCGCCGGACGCTTGTGAAGGAGTTTAGAAAGGTCAAAGCGGATCGCGAGAGTAGTAGCAGAAGGTAACTGATCGCTAAGCGGTCCAGTAGATTCACAGCTCAGAGTCTTGACTCTAACCTGTTTTCATGGCCAAATCGTCTCGATGAAGACAAGATTTTACCCTTTCTCCCCCTCAATCCCATTCGGACCGACGCGCCGATAAGAACTCCTTGAAAAAGCAAATTCCTATCAGTTATCAATTCAATCAGCGACGGGGGAGTTTTGGGAGAGGCTCCACCAGAGAACACTGTAAAGAATTGATGAAGAAAACACTGATATATAATCTGCTTACTGCTGCAATTGCGATGGCCGGCTTGCAGGCAGCAGAGAATCCGCAACTCTTCGACGAAACAAAAGACACCATCACTTTGTTCTCATTCGACGATGTCTCAATTCCGTACACGGAGAACTTGAAACTGGAAATGCGGACTCCAGAGCGACATGAAAAAACCCCAGTAGTGACACGGGGAGCTGAAGGAGAGATCGATTCATGGGCGGTGCAGTTTTATGGTTCGGTGCTCAGGGATCACGAAACGGGAAAATTTCGAATGTGGTATGTCGCCGTTTCCAAAGAGGAACGAAAAAATGAAACGGAGGCTCCGTCAAAACCTTGGCGCGTTGCGTATGCGGAGAGTGATGATGGAATCAGCTGGACAAAGCCCGACCTCGGGGACGGCGAACACGTCGGTAATCTGCATGGGTT
>CALFSW010000322.1 GCA_937916505.1 uncultured Verrucomicrobiales bacterium
GCTGAGAGGTGTCAGCCAGAAGGATTGTCTTCCTTTCATCTCAAAATACGGTATCATAGCGGAAACCCTATTTCCTCCAGATCTTTGTTTCGCTAGGCCGGGTGTCTCATTTGCTGGTCGGAGAAGACTGCCTCCCAATCTCGTATGAAGACCATTGTCACTCTCTTCCTCGTCGCATTGTCGACAATTTTTCACGCCCATGCCGCGCTCCACATCACCGAATTCATGGCGATCAACGGAGGATCCCTGCGGGATGAAGACGGTGATGCTTCGGATTGGATCGAGCTCTTCAATTCCGGCCCGGAGAGCGTCGATCTCGAGGGCTACTTCCTGACGGACGATGAGGCTGCGCTGACGAAATGGAGCCTTCCCGCCACGCAGCTCGAGAGCGGAGCTTTTATTCTCCTTTTCGCGTCGGAGAAAGATCGCTCCGCCGCCGGGTCCGAATTGCACACGAATTTTAAGATTTCAGACGGCGATTACCTCGGACTGGTTGCCCCGGATGGCACGACGGTGATCGCAGAATTCGGGAGCGAGGCAGACCCGCTCCCTCCGCAGTTCGAGGATGTGTCCTACGGGCTGATGCAGAATGGAAACCGCACCCCGGCGGTGCTGATCGATTCCAATCCTTCTGGAACGGCCCACGTGCCGGTCGACGGGACGCTCGGTGAGACCTGGCAGGAGATCGGTTTTGACGATTCTGCCTGGACGAACGTGACGGCCGGGATCGGCTATGATGAGTCGCCGACTTACGATTCCCATTTTGGGGCGGGCGGTGATCTCGATAACACGCTCAACAATGTCAACACGAGTGTCTACCTGCGCGTCCCGTTCCCGGTGAGTGATCGCAGCACGATCTCGGAGTTGGTATTGAAAATGAAATACGACGATGGCTTTGCAGCTTTCCTAAACGGCGTCCGGGTCACTGATGCGAATGCGCCCGGCGCGCTGGATTGGAACACCGATGCCTCCGCCCAGCACAGCGATGGCGAAGCCGTGGTGTTGCAGGATTTCGATATTTCGAACCACGTGAATCTGCTGGTCGATGGTCCGAACCTTTTGGCAATCCACGGATTGAACGATGTGATCACGAGCTCAGACATGCTCATCTCGCCGGAATTGCACGCGGTGCGCGTCACCGATCCCTCAATTGGAGGGCCGGGATTTCTCGGGAGCCCGTCGCCGGGTGGCTTGAACGGCGATACCTTTGGTGGCTTCGTCGCCGACACGAAATTCTCCGTCGACCGCGGGATCTACGATGCGGCCTTCGATCTGGAGATTACCACCGCAACGGCTGGTGCCGAAATCCGCTACACTCTTGATGGCTCGCCGCCGGGTCCCGCTGCAGGGTTGGTTTACACCGCGCCGATCACGATCAGCGGGACGACCATCGTGCGCGCGATCGCGCATCGGCCCGGCTTTCGTCCGACCAACGTCGACACGCACACCTACGTGTTCCCGGAGGATGTCGTTGACCAGGCACGGATGCGAACGGCGATCACCCGGTCGGCGACCTACGGACCACAGATGATCGATTCGCTCAAGGCGGTTCCAACGATTTCGTTGGTCACGGAGAACACCGGCTTCCTCAACGAGGGCGCGGGCAACATCCGGAGCGAGCACCAGACTTCGGTCGAGATGATCTTCCCTGATGGTTCGCCGGGCTTTCAGGAAGATGGTGGTCTGAGTAACTACGGCGGGCGCTTCACCAACTTCCGCAAGAAGAGCTTCCGGGTCGCGTTTCGCTCGCAGTTCGGAGCTACGAAATTGAAATACCCGATCTTCGACGGGTTCGAATATGAGAATTTTCCACCGGCCGATGAGTTTGATGTCATCAATCTGCGCAGCGGCTCCCACGACATGGCGTCGCGCGGGGCCTACATGTCGAATCGTTTCACCGACGACTCGATGATCGAGATGGGCAACATCGCGCCGCATGGGCGCTTCGTTCACGTCTACCTAAACGGCAACTACTGGGGCCAATACCATCTGCGCGAGCGCTGGAATGCCGATATGGCGCAAAGCTACTATGGGGGTCCCGAGTCGGACTACGAGGCGGTCAACGCGAACGACAACTTCGTGAATGATGAGGAGGTTTACGATGGTCCGGGAGATTTTTGGGAGGAGACCAAGAGCCTTGTGGCAGGGGCTGATCCCTTTGCGAATTCCCAAGACCATCTCGACGTGGACAACATCATTGACTTCATGCTCCTTTGGGTCAGCGGTAATTCCGAGAGTGAGTTTCGTAGTTTCGGTTCGCGCCAGCAGGGGGTTCCATTCAAGTTCATGATCAAGGATGCCGATGGCTACCTTCGCCCAGCCAGTGCCGGCAAGGCGAGCCACGTGGGACCGCTCAACGTCATGTCGCGGATGAGCAGTGATCCGGAATTTAAAACGCTTTTGGCCGATCGTATCCACGAACATTTTTTCAATGAAGGCGCGCTCACTCCGGCGAAGAACATTGCCCGCCTGCAGCGTCGCGTCGATGAAGCGCGTTCCGGTTTCATTTCCGAAGGCGCGCGCTGGGGGGATGTCTTCCGCGAACCGGCTTCGTGGGAATCCTACCAGACCAACCTGGTCAACAATCACTTCCCCGGATTGGCGCAGACCATGATCAGCCGTTTCCGATCAAATGGAATGTATCCGGATCTCATTGCGCCGGTCTTCAGCCGATACGGCGGATCGGTCGCGCCGGACACTCCGCTGACGATGTCGACCGATGCCGATACGATCTATTACACCTTCGATGGCAGTGATCCACGGCTCGTTGGCGGAATGCCGAACCCGGCGGCGACGGCGGCTTCCTTTGGCGGTGGGGGACCGGGGGAACAGCCCCCTGTGACCTACCTGACGACCGGGCACGAGTGGAAGTATCTCGACGATGGATCCGATCAGGGAGCGGCGTGGAGTGAGATCGCGTTTGATGATGCCGCGTGGGAATCAGGGCCATCGCAGCTCGGCTACGGTAATGACGGCGAGGCAACCCTGCTTGGCTTCGGGCCCGACGGTTCGAACAAATTCACGACGACTTACTATCGAACAACGGTCGATATCCCGGACCCCTCCGTGTTTTTAAATTTCCGCCTGCGGGTGAAATACGATGATGGAGCGACGGTTTACATCAATGGGGTTGAGCAATTCCGCCAGAATCTCGCGGTAGGGGCGGCCTTTGATTCCTATGCCAATGGAACGGTCGCCGACGAAGGGGGGTGGAAAGACGCCACCCTGCCGACGACGGCATTCGTCGCGGGGATCAATACGATCGCGGTGGAAGTTCACCAGGCCAGCGGCAGCAGCTCCGACACACGGATGGACATGACGGTCCGGGGCCAGACCACCGACCTCGGGGGAGGGGGAGACAACGTCACTGACCCGTTCTTCCTTAGCGATCCCACGCTACTGCGGGCACGTGCTTACAACAGCGCCAGCGGGGAGTGGAGCGCACTCAATGAGGCCTTCTTCACCATCGACACTGTGCCTGCGGACGAGAGTAATCTCATTGTTTCCGAACTGCACTACCGTCCGGCCAACCCGGTGACGCCGGAAGAACTTGCCGTGAGTTCGGATCGCGATGACTTTGAATTTCTTGAGCTGCTCAATATCGGGGCGAGCGCTCTGCAGATGGGCGAGGTGCGTTTTAACTCCGGGATCAATTTTAGCTTTCCAGATCACGTCGTGCTCGGGATAGGGGAGCGCTTGTTGCTTGTTCGCAATCGCGCCGCCTTCGAAGCGAGATATGGCGTCGCAGCGGGACAGTCGTTCGAATACACCGGCCGCCTTAGTAATGACGGGGAGCAGATCGTCATTCTCGGCAGTGGCGCCGGGGCGATCAAAGATTTCACCTACAACGATCAGGCTCCCTGGCCGACCGAGTCCGATGGGGGAGGGCCGAGTCTCGTGCTCGTCGATCCAGGCAGCAATCCCGATCATGGCGATGCCTTCAACTGGGTGGCAAGCCGGGCCCCGGGAGGATCTCCGGGTACCTCCGAATCGACAGGGGTCGAGTACGATTCCTGGGCTGCGACTTTCGGTCTGGTTGGCGGGCGATTCGACGATGAGGACGGCGATGGTGTCATCAACTTCTTCGAATTTCTCCACGGATCTAATCCGCTGGATGCGTCTGATGCCCCCGTGGTGACTGCCTCGGTGCAGACAATTGACGTCGATGGTGTCACCGACGACTACTTCACCCTGACATACCGCGAAAGCACAAGCGCGGACGGCACGCTGACGGTCGAGGTCTCAAGCGATCTCAGCAACTGGTCGAGCGCCCCGTTGTTGATTGAAGAAGTCGCCAACATCGACAACGGTGATGGCACGTCCACCATCACGATCCGCCTCGCGGCTCCAGTGAGCCCGGAGCAGGGCAGGATCTTCCTGCGTCTGCGCGGTTCTTAATTGATCACAAAAGATGGGTGCTGAAGGGACACTGGAGAATCGCCACCCCAGCTGCCATGACCCACAAATGGGATCATCATTGCATCAGGCCTAACGCCCATCTGATTTTTTCAACGAAGGAATCGGCGTGGGATTCTCTCTACGTCGGTGCAAATGGTCCTTGGATCTCGAAATTTTCGAGCACCCGGGAATCTCAGTGTCGACTGTTTCGGGTGAAAACAAAGAGGCCGGGGATTCAAGATCCCCGGCCTCTTACGAAGTTTTAAATGTCCTTAAGCCAGTTCTAACGACGGCGTCGGAAGAGGAGAGACAAGCCGAGGAGGTCAAGAAGGCCGGTGCTTGGCTCGGGGATGGCGATAAGAGCACCAAGTGATTGGGCGCTGCCTGCGCCTCCGCCGTAGAGTTCGCCGATCTCGGCCTCAGTGAGGGGGCGATTCCACTGGGCAACATCATCAATCTGACACCGTTCTCACTGACTCCGAGGATGTGATGCCAGCCAGTGCCAGCAGAGATGTCTGGGCCGATTCCAGAGCCCTGAATATCGCCAGAGCCACCGGCGTAGGCTGCTCTGCTCCAGCCTGTGGGGTCAAAAGATCGACATTGAAAAACTCGATCCGAACATGACTCTGGAGAAAGCCGATGTAAAAGGCATCGCCTGGCTCGATCTGCGAACACCGCCGATCCGTCTCGTCGGCTTCCCTTGGATCGCGATGACGAGATCTACCGGAGACTGCCAGTGAAACCAAAATCAGGCACTACCGACCTGATAAAAAAGTCCCACTCAGGGTGTAGTAGATCCCTCATGCGATTCTTACCTACCCTCACCGGGCTCTTCGTAGTTCACATGCTGACCAGCACCGCCCGCTGCGATGATTGGGTTCAAGCAGCGGGTCCGGGGGGCAACTTTATTGTCGAAGGTAAAGCTCCACTGAGCTTCAGTGTCGCGAGCGACGAGGGCGTTCTCTGGCGTGTGCCCTTACCGAACACCGGTCAGGGCAGCGTGATCGTTTCGGGTGGGCGCGTCTTTGTGGCATCGCATGCGCCGACGAAGGAGGATGCGCAAATGGGTTCGCTGGTCATCGGGCAATGTTTCGATGCAAAGACCGGTCAGGAACTCTGGCGCCGCGAACTCCCCGGTGCCCGTGTCACTGATCTGTCGAGTCTCTTTAGCGACAACACGGCCGCCTCGCCGGTAGCCGATGGAAAACGGGTCTGCTTCACCAACGTCGGGGGATCGATGAAGTGTTTCGACTTCGATGGCAAGGAACTTTGGTCTAAGCAGTGGGTCCCATTCGGCAGGCATCATTCCCGCCAGCACGAACCAATCCTCCATGAGGGCAAGGTGATCGTGGTGCGGGTCAAACCGTCCGACCTTGATCCGAAAGCGACCACCAAAGACGGGGCGAAACCTCTCGGCAGGGACAGAGCTTACTGGACGTGGCTGCACGCCTACGATTTGAAGACCGGCAAGCTCGTGTGGACCGGTGAGTCCGGGACGGGCATCCATGCCACTCCGCTGCCCGGACTTCGCGCCGATGGGAGCGCTGCGATTCTCACGGCACGGGGTGGGGGACACCAACCCCCGGAAGAGCCGTATGGGATCTCGTTGCTCAATGCTTCCAATGGAAAAACGATCCGGGATCTTGAGGTAAAAGGATACGCTTCGCATCAGAATGCCTGCTGGAATTCCGGACTCGCGGCTCTGTTCGTTGGGAAGAATCACCAGACGGTTGATCTCTCGAACGGGAAGATTCGTGACAAGGTTTCGTTGTCGGAAGGGGTGCAAATCTGCCGTCAAGTCGACGGCCGATACATCACCGAATCTCATCAGAAGCTGGCGGTCTCCAAAAAACCGATCACCTATCAGACCAA
This sequence comes from uncultured Verrucomicrobiales bacterium, assembly GCA_937916505.1. Lineage (GTDB taxonomy): Bacteria > Verrucomicrobiota > Verrucomicrobiia > Verrucomicrobiales > Akkermansiaceae > SW10. Next base: position 6,271 of record CALFSW010000322.1, read on the forward strand.
TCTTTTGGTCGGCAACTACCATTACTTTCGGTCTTTCAAGGGATTCCATATTGGGCGGGTTAATGTGACGACAGGAAAGGTCGAGTATCTCGAAGTGCCCGTGCAGGTCGTACATGCGAAGAACTCTGAAGATAAAACACTTTGGCAAAAAGCGCTCCCGAACGACATGCGCAACGCGCAAGGTTTCCTTGCCACCCAGGACAAGCGCAATGCCGGCAGCGGCTGGGGGCATTGTTCCGCTGCCAGTCCGACGGTAATCGGCGAGTACCTCTACATGCCAACCATGATCGGGATGGTCTACGTTTTGAAGTGGAATGCTCCGGTGCTCGACGAGAAGGCCCTGGTCTCGATCAGCGACCTCGGGCCGGCGGGCAAGACCTGGTCCCTGTCGAGCCTGTCATACAGCGATGGCTTGATCTACGCGCGGACGATGAAGGAGTTGATCTGCATCGGCAGCGCGGGCGGACCGGACGAAGCGGCAGGCGGCTCTGGTATCTCCCGGAAAATCGGCAGTGCCGAGCCCTTTTTTGAGCGTTGGGATGAGGGCGATTTTCATGGACCCATGGATGTTGCCATGGATGGAACGGTTCTGATATTCAGCGTTCGCGGTGACAAAGATGGTGATAAAATTTACCTCAAGCGATCAGAAGACGGTGGAACCAGCTGGTCGGACCATCAGTATATCGGCAAACATGTAGAACTGGATTGGAAGGCGCTGAACATCGGTCCATACGACGGAGAAGGATGGGGTAGAGATAAAAAATTTGCCTTTGCCAGTCTCGGTACCACCGTCGTTGACGAGAATACGGGCGAGATTATGTTCTTTATGACGGCGCTTCATCCTGCACCGTATATGTATAAAAGTCAGGACCACGGCAAGACGTGGAAGCTCGAAAAAATCGAATTTAAGAAAGACTCCAGGGGATACCTGACGAATCCCAACCCTGCCTGTGACCCCGGAATCACCATAAAACACGGCCCGCATAAGGGTCGTCTTCTGGCGCCAGCTCGTGTCATGGTGGACTACAATAAACACGCGGAAGCCAAGGGTTATACCAATGCGGTTTACAGTGATGATCATGGAAAGACCTGGTTTTCAAGCGAGCCGTTTCCCTTGGATGGGACCGGCGAGTCAGGATTGGTGGAGTTAAGCGACGGGACAATCTATTTCAACTCCCGGACCCATACAAGGAAGGGCAATCGCTGGATTGCCTATAGCGATGACAGCGGTGAGACCTGGCGCGATTGTCACCAAGACGATGAGTTGTTTGACGGACCGCCTGATATGTACGGCTGCAAGGCCGCGCTGCTGAGGCTCGACCGGGATGACGGTGATATCCTCCTGTTCAGCTCGCCGGATCCGAGCCTGCCGGAAAAACAGAATCGCGCGAATCTAAATGTATGGGCGAGCTTTGACGGCGGCATAACATGGCCCGTCAATCGTCTCATAAAAGAAGGTCCCGGTAACTATTCGTGGATGACCCAGGGCAGAAAAGGCACTCCCAGCGAAGGGTTCATTTACGTCCGGAGCATCGAGGGCGGGATGGCACGGTTTAACATGGCCTGGCTGCTGCAACCTGATGACAAGAAAGCCGGTAAGTACGCATTTGGCAAAGCTTCACCTGCCGGTGACAACAGGACAAGCATTGGCCCATCTGATGATCGATTTGTGCTGCCTCCTAGGCATGACTATCGGATGTTGCAGAAGCCGCCTTTTGTTAAGTCAGTCAATAATGCCAAACTTTTCAAGATCAGCGATGACCGGCTCAAACGCATTGAAACCGGCTATCAACTCATCGACGCCAAAGCCAAAGGTCATGTTTTACCCCATAAGATATGCCTGCCAGGCAAAGAGATAAAAATAAGCTGCGACGTATCTGCCGGCAGTCTAACGATTTCGTTACTTGATCCCGCCGGGAAATTGATCAAAACCAGCAAACCTTTAACCGGCGGTCTGAAGGTTGGAGAACCTGTCCAATGGCCCGATGGCTTTAAGCTCGATCAATATGTCGCGACGCCGCTTACCGTTAGATTTGACCTTGAAGGTGAGGCCAAACTTTATGACATTGGATTTGATGAGTTATTTTGGGAGTAACATCAGACTCATTTGTGTCGCGACCAGTATCGTGTTTTTTTAGACGATCTGCTTGAGATGAGTACCGGAACTAACGTGGAGTGCGCTCGATCTCATTTGTCATTTCGCCAAAGCCCATGACGGGTTGGCCGCCCCGGCGGCTTGTCCTCCACCAGACTGAGACGCGACTGGAAAAGGGCTGGTTTCAAGGGCTCACCGGGAGAGTAATCTGTCGGTTGGGATCCGCGGGCTTGATTTTGGTCGTCCGATCGAGGCTGATCGGCTACGCTTGCCAGCAATTCAATATCTGCAAGCTGATGATTCCGAACAACAAGCACACTCGTCGATCCTTTCTCAGAACCGGAGCTGCCGCGCTCGCTGCTCCCGCCATCACCCGCGCTGTAAACCTCAATGGTAATATCCAACACGCTTGCATCGGGGTCGGTGGGATGATGGGCTATCACGACTTCCAGAACTTCAATTCGCACGCCAAAACCAAGGTGGTCGCGATCTGCGATGTCGATAAGAACAACCTCGACCGCGTCGCCAAGGAACTCCCGGGTGTGCGTCTCTATCGTGACTGGCGCGAGATGCTCGTGAAGGAGGGCGACAAGATCGATTCGGTCAACGTCACAGTGCCCGATCACATGCACTTCCCGATCGCGATCAACGCAGTGCGGGCTGGCAAACACGTCTATTGTCAGAAGCCACTGTGCCACGATGTCGCCGAGGTGCGGGCGCTTACCGAAGCAACCCGCAAGGCCGGCGTCAAAACGCAATTAGGCACTCAGGCTGCCTCCGGCTTCGGCGACCGCATGGGCATTCACTACGTTAAGCAGGGCCTGATCGGAAAAGTGAAACACGTCTACCTGTGTTCGAACCGGCCTGGGGCGATCGATGCCTACCGGCTCGTCGGGCCGCGACCAAAAGAGAAACATGCCGTGCCGGAACAACTGGACTGGGATCTCTGGATCGGCAATGCGCCGGAGCGGCCGTTTGTTCCGGGTATCTATCACGCCAGCAAGTGGCGTGCGTGGCAGGATTTCGGAACCGGCTGGTCCGGCGATATCGGCTGCCACGTGTTCGACGCCACCTGGAAAGCACTCGGTCTGACCGCTCCGAAATCGGTGAGTGCCAAAGTGCAGGAGTCGTGGAAGAAATCGGCCGGCCGCCGTGGCGATACCTGGCCGCAGAGCGATCACATCACGTGGAAATTTCCCGGCACCTCGATGACTGCGAAGGACGAGATCACCGTCGAGTGGTTCGACGGATTAATCTACCCACCCGACGAGGCACGGAAATGGTATCCGGGCGAGACCTACCCTCCGGAGTCCGCGTTGATGGTGGGCACCAAGGGCGCGATCTTGATCCCGAATGGCGGCGCGCCGCAGCTCTACCCGCTGGATAAATTCAAAGGCACCGCCCAGCCGAAGCTCGAGACGCGCAACCACTACCACCACTACCTCGATGCCATTCTCGGCAGCGCAGTGAACGAGTCGTTCTTCGAGCAAACCGGCCCGATGACCGAGGCGATTCTGCTCGGGACGGTCGCCATCCGTACTCCCGACGAGGTGCTCTACTGGGATCCGAAAAAACTGGCGATCACCAACAACCCGGTCGCCCATGGCCTCCTCAAACGGAATTACCGGAAGGGTTGGGAGGTCGCTGATTTCTAAACGGCAGAAAGAGATACCCGCTAACGACCTCACGCCCCACTCCCCTCGCAGTGGCCAGCGAGGGCACGTTTCTGGGATCGATGGTTCCCCAGATCAGTTCTTCTCCGGCCGGCAGTGCCTCCAAAAAGGCTCGCTGCATGGCCCGGGCCAGCCCCTGACCCCGGAATTGCGGTTCGAGCAACTCATCCATCATGCTCCAGCCGCAAAGAACTCCATCCTCTTTCAGCCGAGCCGCGATCCATCCACCGGGTTCGCCGTCGATGTGGACGCGGAAGGTTCCTCCTTCCCTGGCGCAATCCTCCAGGACATCCCGGTCCACCGCCGAGTTCCATTCCACCGTTCCCGGATGAGACTCGTTGAACTCCCGGTAGCAGCGCTCGAAGTCGGAATGGGATTTGAG
>CALFSW010000323.1 GCA_937916505.1 uncultured Verrucomicrobiales bacterium
TTGGAACCGGAAAGGGGGATGGGGGCCAAATACGACCGGACTTATGGGTTGAGTAATAATAGGACCATCGTCGCCCGAATGCAGTCTCTCCGAGCCTAAGAGGGCAAATCTCACCAGAAATCCCGATAATGAACACCTCCGCCTGTTGCTAGGGTTTTGGTGGGCTTGTCCTGCTGGCGGGATTGAAAAAAATCAAAAATCCAGCCCACAAAAGAGTGATTTTCTGCACAGGGTGATCACACCGAAGGCAGCACAAGATCATCTTCGCCGGAATCAACCATGATGGTCTTGAAGAGTCGCCCCTCGGCATCATAGACGTGAATCGTGCCTAGTGGCCCATCGGGCATGACTGGCGGCGTCTCTCGCAGACTGGAAGCTTCAATTTCACCATTTGCTCCCACTGGCCCAGGCAGAAGCCATGAGTGGTCTCACGGCTGGAACTTCACTTCGTAGAGGATCTCTGAACTCATCGTCTATCCGTTCAGGTGCTGGTCACGGGCCAAAAGCCAGTGGCAGATTGGAACCGGTTCAGCCAGCAGAGGTAGGAGCGTCTCTTTTCTCCTTGGGTCCATGCTGCGTGGAAATCCATCAGGAAATCAAGGTCGGAAGCAAGCCATCGGTAGAGTGTCCGCCGGGCGATCCCAGCGGAGTGTAAACGCCTCCGATCCCTCGGAGTTGTTCGATATTGAAGGGGGCGTTGGTCGAGAGTGGATCAGTCCAGCGCCAGTTCGACCTGATCCTGGAAAAGCTTGAGGTCGGGGTCATCGACGTCCTTCATCCAGTGCCACAGGGCCTTGGTCATTGCGCTGACTCGACTGGATTGCTTGCCACCGGGTTCATCGAGCAGGTTTTTCAGGCAGTCGGGGTCTTTTCGTAGGTCGTAGAGTTCCTCGCGGGTGCGATGGAGGTAGAAATCGGCACGGGCGCGGACCTTCGGGTCGTCGGCGTTCTTCATCGCCTTAAAGGTGAGGCCGGTCATCGATTCGTTGCGGAACTGGGTCTTGCCGTCCGACCAGCCGTTCCAGATGTAGAGGAAGTCGCCGTCATTGACGGCGCGCATCGGAAGGTGCTTCCGGGAGTAGGGTCGCTGATGAAAGGTGAACACCCGGTTGCGACCCGGTTGTTTGGTGCCCTTTATCAGAGGCAGCAGGGAAAGCCCGTTGGCGCCTTCCAGATTCCCGATGCCGGCGGCCGCGAGGAAGGTCGGGGCCACGTCGATGGTGCTGACGAAATTCTTCTTATCGGTTGACCCGGATTCGATGTGCCCGGGCCAGCGCAGGATGAAGGGGGTGATGTTGGAGGCGAGGTAGCAGTTGGTTTTTGCGTAGGGCAGGGGCATGCCGTGGTCGCTCAGGAAGAGGACCAGCGTGTTATCGGCTTGGCCGCTTTTCTTCAACTCATCGAGGACCGCACCAACCACCTGATCGGCACGAGCGACGGATTGGAAGTAGGTCGCCAATTCCGTGCGGATGTCGGGAAGATCCGGAAGGAAGCCAGGCACGGGCACTTGCTTGGGATCGATCTCCCTTGGGAACGGGATCTTTTTGAAGGCATCGCCCTTTGCTCCGGCGAAGGGACGGTGCGGGTCGGCGGCGTTGGCCATGATGAAGAATGGTTTGTCGGCGTTGTTGGCTTCCTTGATGGCAGCACGGACGGCCCCGCCATAGGCACTGGCACTGCGGCCTCCGCCGAGATCCTTCTGTTTGTCGATGCGGTGGAAGGCTTTATGGCGGGAGGGGACGACGTGGATTTCCTTGCCGATGAGACTGTTGTAGTAGCCGGCCTTCTTCAGCGCCTCGGGTAGGCTCGGCACCGCGGGGTTGATCTTGTCGAATCCAAGCGCACCATTGGCTTGCGGGTATCGGCCGGTCATCAGGACGGCACGGCAAGGCATGCAGATGGCGACGTTGACGAAGCCCCGCTCGAAGCGAATGCCTTCGTCGGCAAGTCGGTCGATGTTTGGAGTGATGTTCTCTATCGGGCAGCCGTAGGAGCCGATCGAGTCACGATTCATGTCATCGACGGTGATGAGTAGAAGGTTGGGTTTCGCAGCGAGGGAGGTGAGGGAAGCAAGGAAGAGTAGAAGGCGCATGAGTAGTGGAAGTTGAATGGAAAGTTGGATGACTTGGTGGTCAGTCTGGATGAGGCCGCGGCAGTTGGTGAGGTTGGGTGACGGGTAAAGTCAGGAATGGTGGGGGATCGCCGCGACTGATTTCAGGCCGTGGTTTACCAGAAGGGTCTGACCTTGCTACGCCAAAATCTCCTTTACGATTTTTCCGTGGACATCAGTCAGGCGGATGTCCCGGCCACTAAAGCGGTAGGTCAGCTTTTCGTGGTTGATCCCGAGCAGGTGCAAGATGGTTGCGTGCAGATCGTGTATCTGCAGGGGATTATCGACCGCCCGGTAGCCCCATTCGTCGGTAGCCCCAAAGGTAACGCCGGGCTTCACGCCTCCCCCGGCCATCCAGAGACTGAATCCGTATTCGTTGTGGTCCCGCCCTTTGCCACCCTGGGCAAAGGGCGTCCGTCCGAACTCTCCTGTCCAAACCACCAGGGTTTCATCGAGCAGACCGCGTGACTTTAAATCGCGAATCAAGCCGGCGATCGGCTGGTCCACTGCGCGCGCGTTTGTACTGTGATTCGTCACGAGGTCGTTGTGTGCATCCCAGCGCTGGTAGCCATTCACCATGGGGATGGTCAGTTCGACGAAGCGAACGCCCCGCTCGACCAGGCGCCGGGCGATCAGGCACTCCCTCGCATAGGTCTGAGTGTGTTGGTATTCGGCATCGAAGCCGTAGAGCTTTTTCGTGGCTTCGGTTTCGCCGTCCAGCGACATCACCCCCGGGATGGCCAGTTGCATCCGGGCTGCCAGCTCGTGGTTGGCAATCGCCGATTCCAGAGCCTCAACGCCCCCGGCTGTGCCCCGGTTCAGCTGCTGCGCCAGGCGACGCTTGATCTCCTGGGCCTGGGCGATTTTCTCATTCGGCTTCACATTGGCGAGCGGGGTGCCGATGGCGTTCAAGAGATTTCCGCGGTGCGTCGCCGGCAGAAAGCCATTGGAAAAATTATCCAGGCCACCGGAGGGAATCTGGCCGCCGTTGAGTACGACATAGCCCGGAAAGTTTTCGTTTTCGCTTCCCAGGCCGTAGGAGGCCCATGCTCCCATGCTGGGCCGCCCCTGCAGGCCCAATCCGCTGTGCAGATAGTAACAGGCACTGGTGTGCTCGGGGAAGTTGGAGGTCATCGATCGAATGATCGCCAGCTCGTCGGCCAGTTCGGCCACATGCGGAAACAGATCACTGATCCAGGCCCCGCATTGTCCGCGTTGTTTGAACGTCCAGGGAGACTTCATCACTTTGCCGACATTTCCGAACTGGGTGGCTTCGATTTCACCGATAGCCTTGCGAGGATCCTCGCCGTGGTGTTTGGCCAACAGCGGCTTGTAGTCAAACGAATCCACCTGCGAAACGCCGCCTTCCATGAAAAGGAAAATGACGTTTTTCGCGCGTGCCGGGAAATGTGGATTCACCGGCGCTCCGTACAAGCCGGACAGGGCCAGGCCGCCAAAACCGAGCGAAGAATTCCGCAGGAGTTCGCGGCGAGTGAGGAGGGGATGGTTCATTTCAGGTAGGTAAAGTCCGTCATGCTGTAAAACGAGTGGCAGAGATCTCGCCAGGCATCGTGGCCGTTGGGATCGCCCCCATACAAACCGGCAAACGCGGTGAGAGCTTCGAGGCAGGCGGCCAACTCATGGTCATTCGGCGGGCGGGTAAAGGCCTCGGCATACATTTGCTGAATGCGTTTCGGGGCGGAGGGCTGCTCCTTGACTATCCGTTTCGCCCAGATGCCGCTCTGTTGGTACAAAAAGGGATCGTTCATCAGAGCCAGCGACTGGGCGGCCACGTTGGTGACATTCCGCTTGCCGACGGTGGTGAAGGGGCTGGGGAAATCGAAGGCCAGCATGAAGGTGGGGAGAAAATTGCGCCTGAGCGCGGTATAGATCGATCTTCGACCGGCGCCGTCCAGCGGTCCGCTCTGTGTCGGACTGCCGCGGCCGATGACAAATTCGGTCAGGTGCACCAAAACCGGCTCCCCCCCGACCGTTCTGTCCAGCCGGCCGGAAATGGCGAGTGCCGAATCACGAATAGCTTCCGCTTCGAGCCGCCGTACCGGCATGCGGTGCAGCCAGCGATTCTCCGGGTCCTGTTCCGCATACGCTGGATCCGCGGCCGTAGTGGACATGCCGAAGGTCCGGCTCAGCACGATTCGTTCGATGATCGACTTGATCGAATAAGCGTGGGTATCTGCGAACTCAACGGCGAGGTAATCGAGCAACTCCGGATGACTTGGCCGCTCTCCCAGCCAGCCAAAGTTATCCGGCGTAGGGACAATCCCGCGACCGAAAAGCTGATGCCAGATGCGATTGACCATGACCCGGGAGGTCAGCGGATGTTCGGGGGCAGTGAGCTGTCGCGCGAGTTCCAGGCGTCCGGGGCTCAGGCCGTCCATCGGAGCCATCGCGAGAAGTTCGGGAAGGTTTCGACCCACGCGTTCTCCAGGCGATTCGGGACGGCCTCGATCGAGTAAATGCTCATCCACCCCGGTGCCTGCCCACCAGCTGACCGCCAGCCTGGACTCCCACCGCACGTCTTTGCGCAGGCCATCGAGCGCCGACTGCCAGCTCTTGATCGATTCGCCGGGAAGCTTTGCTTTAGCCGACTCGATCAACCAGGCGACATGGGGCACATGCCGGGCTTTCAAGACGCCGTCCATCAAGTCATCGAGCGCCCGGTGTAGTTCCTCGCGCGGAACCTGCTTCTTCTCGCCTGGCAGGTGTCCGGGTGTTCCGCCATCAATGACCCGAAGGATTTCCAAGGGGGCATCCCCAATTGGAGAAAATTCGAAGTGCACGCGCTGGCCTGCATAGCTCTTGAGATCGTGCGCAATCCAACGCGGTGCGTCGCCGTTCGCCTCCACCGTCCGCATCAGGGTTTTGTGCAGGGGACCGGTAAACAAAGCCTGGCTGACCGCGGCATACACCTTTGCCTTCCCCCTGATTAGATAATGAACCTGACCCGATGCCAGGGTAACGGTCGGGGTGCGAATGGTTTTTCCCGCACGTGAAAAGCCATCCAAGGTTCCAGGATCATTTTCACTGCTGACACTCTTGAGCCCGTCCCAAAAGGCATCACGGATCGCTCCGCCATTACGAGACAGTGCGAGTGGTTGATCCAGGGGAGGCTTGGAGCCGGCAAGGGCGGCATCTGTATTGAGCGCTTTCAAATTCGCCCCCGGGGCAAAATGCCAGAGATTGGCCAGGGAAACGGTTTCCTCCCCCAACTGCAAAGAGAGTTGCTCAGGTTTCCCTGCGATGCCTCCCGGATGACCGTGGTCCATGACCCGAACCGCAATCGTGTTCTTACCCGCTTTCAGGAGACCCGTAGGAACGGGATACTTCCGCATGGTGTAATGGTGCCCGGGATTCTCGTAGCCACCGACACGCGTGCCATTGACCCATGTGACGTCCATGTCGTCGATTTGACCGAGGTGCAAAATCGCCTTGGACGCGGCCTGCCCGGCGGACAGTTCGATGGTTTTGCGAAACCAGACCACGCCATCGTAATCGGGCAACCCGGCGTTTTCAAAATGACCGGGAAGCTTCATCGTTTTCCACGTGCCGTGATCAAATGTCGGCTTGGCCCAGGCTTCGCCCTGGGAACCCGGATCAACGGCCATGATCAAACGCGTCCAGCGAGGCAAAGGGACGGAGGTTTGCTTTGTGACTAACATCAACTGGCCCGGTCGAATTGATGACGGGCCAAAAGTCGGACCGTCCACCAACCAGGGTGTTGGTCCCTGTGTATAGTCGGCCACGAGTTGATGTTCACCTTCCACGGGATACGACGAAGAAGTCGTAAGCTCGACGGTCGCGTCCTCATCCAGCGCATCGACCACGGGCCGCGCAGCCTTGGCAAATGCTTTCGTGATCATCGGCAGATGCACGCGACGCCCGCGCGCCAGCTTCTCTGCGGCTGCTTTGTTTTGCTCCATCGACTCAAACCGTGCCTGGCGATAACTGGAACTAAGGACGAATCCTGCCATGGCATAGTAGTCACTTTGGCGGATCGCATCGAACTTGTGGTCGTGACAGCGGGCACAGGCCACGGTCAAGCCGAGGAAGGCCTTGCTTAAGACATCGACCTTGTTGTCGAGGCGGTCGCATTCGTCCAGACGAAGATCTACCGCGGTACTGTTTTCCTCGCCAAAGAAGGGCCAGGCAGTGGCGAGGATCGATTCGTTGGTACCCGTTTCCGGATGCCGCCGCGGGGTTTTCAAGAGGTCGCCGGCTAGGTGCTCGCGGACTAAAGCATCGTAGGGTAGATCGGTATTGAAGGCGCGAATTAGATAGTCGCGATAGTGGTAGGCATTGGGTAGAATGGCATCTCCCTCATGCCCGCGCGATTCCGCGTAGCGCACGAGGTCCATCCAATGACGTGCCCAGCGCTCCCCGTAGTGCGGGGAATCCAGGAGATTGCGGACAAGGGTGCGTTTTCGATCCTTTGAGGAATCGTCGAGGAAGGCCTGGACGTCCTCCGGCTTCGGCGGGAGGCCGGTGATGGAGAAGTGAGCGCGCCGCATCCACAGCCGATCATTCGCGGGCTCAGCCGGGTGTAGTTGCTCGCCTTCCAACTTTTGGAGAACAAAACGATCGATCGAATCCGTGGGCCATGCCGGATCCTGGACTTTGGGCGGCTCGACCGCTTGAGGCGATTGCCAGATCCAGGGCAGACGGTCGCGAAATTGCTCGAAGTCGAATTTCTGGCCGGCGAAGGCCGGACTTGCAACGATGGTGAAGATGAGGACAGGAAGGAGACGACACATCGGTTCTTCGTCTATACGCCCTGCGCTTCTCCCGATCGATCATATTTGTCGAGATTCGAGGAAGTGCGACCTAGGTTCGTCGCTGCAGGAATCCAATCCGAGGGTCGTGAAGCGTTTGTTGAGTTTGGCTGAGAAAGCGCGTGTGGAACTTGGTGATGGCAAGCGGAAGGCGAGTGGCCAGCGACCGGCCGGGTGGGTTGCGGAACCGAGCCCTCGTTTGATGGTCAAGTAGTCGTCGGCTGTCGCTCCACTCTGGGGTATTCACACAATAGATTGCGCGGTCTCCGGGGAAGATGCTCCACCGACCTGACTGACGTCAGGAAAGGGAGGGGCTGCGTCCCGCCGCTCTCTTTGTTCCACGGATGTGTCTTTCTATTCCCTTCCGTCTGAGCTTGCGAGATCTGTCTTCCCCGCGGTAGTCTTTAGGCGTGCTCCTCCGATTCGCTGCCACAATCCTCTGTATCGCTTGCACGGGCCACGCCCAGATTACCTTCCGCGATGTCACCGACGAGGTCGGCCTGCGGGTGCCGCTCGCCGGCCTGATGGGGCATGGCGGCGCCTGGGGCGACGTCGATGGTGATGGCCAGGTCGATCTGTTTGTCGGCGGCTTCGCCGACAGACCCGATGAAGAATACACTCCCGCGAAAGAGCCACTGCCGAGCATGCTGTTCCTGCAGCGCGAAGGCGGATTGTTCGATGAGGTCAGAGATTCTCCGGTCCGCCACTTCGCCCGCACCAGCGGTGCGGTGTTTGCCGACCTCGACAACGACGGGGACCTCGACCTCTACGTCGCCAACAATACCAAGGGCAAGGTCTCGCGCGAAACCGAACCCCAGCGCACCGCTCAGATGAGGGGCTGCTCCCTGTTCCGCAACGATCCAGGACCCGGGGCGGGCAGCCATTCGTTCGTCGACATCAGCAGCCGCTGCGGCGCCTGCCCCGAAGGTTTGCTCACTGCGCGCAATATCGGTGTCATCGACTTTGACAGAGATGGGCTTCTCGACCTGTTCGTGGTCGAGGATCGCTTCACCCAAAACCCGAGCTCGCGCCTGTTCCGCAATCTCGGTGGCTTGAAATTCGCTGACGCCACGGTCGCCGCCGGATTGCCGGAAGACATCTTCGGGCTCGGGCTCGCCACCGGCGACATCAACGGGGACGGCTACACCGACATTTTCGTGCCGCACAACAACCGGCTGTTCCTCGGTGCGATGGGCGGCAAGTTCCGCGAGGTGGAGGACGAAGCGCTCGCCTGGGATCCACTCGACAACGAGGACTGGCCCTGCGGCGCACACTTTGCCGATCTCAACCGTGACGGCCGACTCGACCTCGTGTTATCGATCCACTCGGTAAGAGCCCGCAACAAGATATTTCTCAACACCGGCACCGGTAAGGACGGCGTTCCGGTGCTTCGCGATGTCACCGACGAGGCCGGGCTGCCCGCCGAGATCATGACGCGCTGCCCGCACGTCGAGGTGCAGGACTTCGACAACGACGGCTGGCCCGATATCTACCTCTCCGCCGGTTGGCAAGATGGCGAGCAAGGGGAGATCACGCCATGCATCTTCCGCAATCTTGGTTGCAAGCCCGGCGGCGTGCCAAAGTTTGAACTCCCTGGCGACTTCACCAAAGAGATGGTCTACTTCCCCGCCGGACCGAGCGCCGATTTCAACAACGATGGCCAGCGCGACCTGCTGCTTGTCAATTGGTTCTCCGGCAACCATACCCGACTGTTGCAGAACAGCTCGAAAGACGGCGGCTGGTTGGATGTCCGCGTTGAGGGCGAGGGTTTCAATCGCATGGGCATCGGCAGTAATGTGCGTGTTCTGGCGGAAGGGAAACTCCTCGGCTGTGGCGAAGTAGGCACCGGCTATGGCTATGCCAGTGGCCAGAGCGCGTGGCTGCATTTCGGCCTCGGCGATGCGAAATCCATCGACCTCGAGCTCACCTTTCCGAACGGCAAGAAACTCATCCGCAAAGACCTGAAACCCAACCAGCAAATCGTAGTCCGCGAAAGAGAATGAAATTAATGACGCTCATCCTCTCGCTCTGCGCCGCGAACTTGGTTAGTGCCCAACTCGTCTGGCCGCCGGAAGGCCAGGTCCTCGGCGCCAGTTCGCCCGCGCTCCTGGTACCGACCGGGATCTTGCTCGAGGGCGTGAAAATCGCCAAGACTTCCCCGCAGGTCGACCTGCTCTACTACGACTGTCAGACCTACGCGGCGAAGCCGGGCGTATGGTCGGCCTGGGGCGACGGGCTGGCCGTTGGCGACCTTTACTACTCGGCGATCGGTGACCACAGCTCACCCGGCGGCAACGCTTTCGTTTACGCATACGATAGCAACACCCAGGAACTCAAAAAACTCACCGACCTGCGCGGGGCGCTGAAGCAACCCGATGGGCACTACACTCCCGGCAAGATTCATAGCGAGCTCGGCCTCGGAGCCGATGGCTGGCTCTACTTTTCGACCCACCGCGGTTCGACCAAGATCGCCTTTCACGAGACCGCCCGCTTCAAGGGCGACTGGTTGATGCGGCACCACCCGGAAGAGGGGAAGACTGAGATCGTTGCCCACGCACCGCTGCCGATGCAATGCCTGCCCTGCGGCACGCTCGACCCCGAACGGCTGATCTTCTATTCCGGGACGGCTGACGGCAAGAACGAGAAGGCCCCGCAGTTCCTCGCCTACGACCTGAAGGCTCGTAAAGTGCTCTACTCCGATGAGCGCGGCCCGGCGCGCGCCATGATCCGCGCCCGCAATGGCATGATCTACTTCCACGCCGAGAAGAGCGGCTCCGCGCCTCTGCTCCGCTTTGACCCCGACAAGCCGAAGAAAGGCCTGACCCCGATTGCGGCGAGCGTCGGCCTTCGGGCAGCATCTGCCGAGACCTCGGAGGGCAAGGTCTACACCGTCGATCGCGACGAGCTGTGGGAGTTCGACACGGAGTCCGAGACGGCGAGATCGCTCGGCGCCACCGCGGTCGGCAGCCAGACCTACATCACCAGTCTTGATCACGATCCCGCCACCGGGCGCTACCTGTATTATATCCCCGGCGCGCACGGCGGTGCCCAAGCCGACGGCAGCCCGCTGGTGCAGTACGATCTGAAAACAAAAAAGCGCAAGGTGATCGCCTTCCTGCACCCCTTCTTCGAGAAGAAGATCGGCTACATCCCGATGGGTGCCTACAGCGTCGCTGTTTCACCCGCCGGCGACAAGGTCTACACGACCTGGAACGGCAACCGCAAAGACTCCGAAAGCAAGGGTGGCAAGGGTGGCAAGGTCCGCTTCAACACTTGCGCGCTGACCGTGGTTCACATCCCGGAGAGCGAGCGACCCGATTAAATAATGAGGTTCTTCTTACTGATTGCCGCTGTGGTGGCTTGGTCCCTTCCCAGCCAATCTGCGGAAATCGTTCTGTTAGAAAATGGCGTGGCACATTTGCCGATTATTGCTCCGGAGGGGTCGGCGGCGGCTGATGAGTTGGCGCGCTATTTGGGGGAGATTGGGGGAGGGGATTTTGAGCGGATTTCGGAGGCGAAGGATTTGGGGATCTATGTGGGGACTCAGGGGGATTTTCCGGTGGGGGTTTCCGGGATTGATCGGAAGTTGGGGACGGAAGGGTTTGTGATCCGATCGGATGGGGGGAGCCTGTTTCCGATCGGTGGGGGCGAGCAGGGGGTTTCGCATGCGGTGGTTAGTTTTTTGCACGACCTGGGGTGCCGGTGGTACTTTCCGGGGGAGCTTTGGGAGGAGGTGCCGCGGCTCAAATCGATCAGGGGGGCGTGGGATGTCACCGGGCGGCCGGATTTTTCCGAGGGGCGGCGGATTTGATACGGGTTTGGCGCCTACGGGAAGAACAAGGCGGACTGGGTGACTTGGAATCGGCATAACCGGATGGGCGGGCCGCGCGATATCAGAATCGGGCACTCGTGGTCGGGGCTGAACCCGGAACGGGAATTTTCCGAGCACCCGGATTGGTTCGCACTGGTGGATGGCAAGCGCAGCCCGCGGAAACCTTGCTATAGCCACCCGGAGGTGGTGAAGCGATTGACCGCTTATGCGCTGACGGCGGCGGAGGCCGGCAGGAAGAGCATTTCCTTGAGCCCGCCGGACGGGCTTGGATACTGCGAGTGCGAGAAGTGTCTGAAGGTGTTTGATGGGGCGGAGCCGGTGAAGGCGCATGGCAGTTTGTTCGCGACGCGCAAGGATGGGACGGTCGTGAACATCACTTCCGAGACTTTGTTCAAAGCGGTCAATACGGTGGCGGCGGCGGTGGGAAAGAAGCACCCGGATGTGCTGCTGGCCTGCTACGCTTACAGCGCTTACTCGCACCCGCCATCGTTCGGTCTTCTCCCTAACATTTACCTTCAAACAACGACCGCTTACCGGCGGACAATGTTAGCATTGGAGGAACAGCTTGAGCAGTTTGGTGAGAAGGGGTCGAGCTTGGGGGTCCGGGAATACTACAGCGTTTACCAGTGGGACTACGACTGGCCGAATCCGGGTAAGATGGCGCCAGATGTCCTGCAGAAAGATCTGCGGTTTTTTCACGAAAACGGGGTGGGTGCGCTGAATGCGGAGGCTTCTGCCAACTGGGCGGCGCGCGGACTGGGATACTATCTGGCGTCGCGGATGCTGTGGGATATCGATGCCGATCCCAAGCTGCTGATTGAAGATTTTTACAAGCGAGCCTTCGGTCCGGCAGCGAAGTCGATGGAGCGTTACTTTACGCGTTGGTACGGCCCCGGTGTGGTGGTTTCCAAAGCCGCGGAAATGCCAGAACAGACGAATTTATTTGATGAAAGGATCAATGTCAGTGCACTGGGCGACGCCTTCCGTGACCTGGATGATGCGATGCGTGCGACCGGCGAGAGCAGCCGGCAGCGGGCAAGGGTGGATGCGATGCGTGGATACTTGCACTACCTCGTCCTACGGCACCGCCTGGAGCTGGCCGGGGAGTCGGGGAAACGGCAGGCGGTCATTGATGCGATCCGGGCGGAGACGGAATTTGGCGGCAGGATGAGCGATACAAATATGATCCACACCCGGGCCCTGATCGGAAAGGCGTTCGAGAGGCGGTTTCGCAAATTCCTGCCGCAACTGGAAGGGGTGAATACGAAGGCGTGGCGCAAGGTGGGGACTCCGCCGGAGGCAGACGAACTGGATCGGCTATGGGAAGCCGACCGAAAGTTGCTGGGTCTGTGACTGCTAG
>CALFSW010000324.1 GCA_937916505.1 uncultured Verrucomicrobiales bacterium
CCCTCTCCGCCATCTACCTCGCCCTGCCTCCGGAAACTCCAAAATTCATCGCACCCGCGATGAACGGAAAAATGTGGCACCATCCCGCCACCAAGCGAAATCTGGCACGGCTCAAAGAAGATGGCGTGGCATTTATCGATCCCGCCGAAGGTGATCTGGCCTGTGGATATCAAGGAACCGGTCGGCTTGCCGAGGTTGCAGATATTCTCAAAGCCTGCCTCGGCGATTCTTTTTCGGAATAGAGTGACTACCGTGTTCTCCTAGCTTCATGAAACCTGCACTCGCCTGGGCCCTGCGTCTCATCCCCGCTGCCTTAATCGGACAAACGCTTCCGTTCAAATTCAGTGGCGCGACCCAGTCCGTGGAACTCTTTTCAAAACTGGGCGAAAACGCTTTGGGGAATCCCGGACTGGAAGGCGCTCTTCGCTTTGGCACTGGTGTCGTCGAGTTCATCGCTGTTGTTCTTTTGCTCATTCCCAAGCATAGCCTCAAGGGCGCGATCCTGATTGTTGGAACCATGGCGGGAGCCCTCGCGAGCCATGCTCTCTTCATTGGATTCGCAGGGCATGGTTTCCTCCCCTTGCTCGCGGCCATCGCCTTGATTTGTTCGGCGATCTACCTCTGGAATAGCAAACTCGAGCTTCTAAAGCTTCTCAGGCGATTGAAGTAGAGTTGCGATCCGCTGGAGAAGAAGCCCGGCTCCTCCTCCATCGACCACGCGGTGATCAAAGGTCAGGCAAAGTTCGGTCTCGGTGACCGGAACAAAAGCTCCGACTTCATCACTCCAACGGGGCTGTTTGATTCCCGCAGCCAAGCCCAGAATCAAGGTCTCATTCGGAAGCGGAATCGGCGTGCCCCATTTGAGTCCGAAGGTTCCAAAGTTCGTCACCGTGGCGATCCCACCCTGGGTCTGCTCCGGAGTCAGTTTCCGGGTTCGCGCCTGATCCACCAACTGACCATAAGCCTCGGCGAGCTCGGGAACTTTTAATTGGTCCACATTACGCAGAACCGGGACCATCACCCCGTCTTCCACCTGGACCGCAACACCAATGTCATAGGCACGTGGATGAACGATTTTTTCACCAATCAGAAAGCCCGCCGTGGCAGGCTCCTCGGCCAGCGCAATCGCGAAGGCTCTTAAGACATAGAGAGTCAGACCAGGTTTGGGGGTTTGCCTGGAGCGATGCTCCAATACCGGATCCAGAACCACAGGTAAACCGACGGAAGCAAGAGGGCGGGACCAACTCCGCCTCATCGCATCCGCAACCGACAACCTCATCGGAGAAGCGGTGCTGTGTGGCCAACCGGAAATATATTCGAGAAACCGTTCAAGATCCTCAACCGTCACCCGCCCCCCGGCGCCGCTTCCCGCAATCGCAGAAATGTCAGCCTCACGGAGACCAAGGTCGTCCATGCGTGCGCGCATTCGCGGGGAAATGTAGTGAGCTCCCTTCATCCCGGCCGGCACCGGCAACCCTTTCACACTGGGTTCGATCAGCTTGGGCTCCTCGTAACTCTGTTCGGTTTGACGGAAATGGAGGTTGGCCTCGTCCTTTCCCTCCTCATTCTCTTTCTCCACACCCTGTTCTCCCATTGTTGGAGCACCGGTTCTCAAAATCTCCTCTTCGCTGGCTTCGAGAATCCCAAGAAGACTTCCCACCGCGTAGTCCACCCCTTCCTCACCACGAATCTCGGTCACGGTGCCTCCGCAAAGAGTCGTCACCGCCATGGTCGCCTTGTTGGTCTCCACTTCAATGATCTCCTGGTCGGCAATCACGGTGTCTCCGACCGCGATATGCAATCGCAGGATGCGGGCCTCGGCAATTGATTCGCCGAGTTGGGGCATGATGATGGGAACCTGGGGCATGGCTGTTAAAAATTGAGGAGTTCGCGGAGTTTTTCCACGATGGATTCAGGCGTGGGACGATGAGCCGCCCAAAGATCGGGATGATACGGTATCGGGGTATCCTTGGCATTCAAACGCATGGGCGGAGCATCGAGAAGATGAAAGCCTTCTGCAACAACTTGCGAAACGACTTCGGCCGTCACCCCTCCCCACGGGAAGGCTTCTCCGAGTGCCAGCAGTCGACCGGTCCGGGCCACCGAGGCAATCACCGTATCCATATCCAGAGGTTTGACCGAACGAAGATCCACCACTTCGATCTCCCAACCCTCCTTGGAAAGGCGATCGGCTGCACGCACCGCCTCATGAACCATGGCGCTGTAAGTCACCACGGTGGCGTGTTTTCCGGCCCGGGCAATACGGGCAACTCCCAGAGGAAGCGGTTCAGGATTGATTTCGGAGGTCTTGAGCCAGCGGTAGAGGAACTTGTGCTCGCAAAAAACCACGGGATCATCAAGAGCAACCGATTGTTTCAACAAGTGATAGGCATCGGAAACAGTGGCAGGAGTGACGACAATCACGCCGGGATAGTGACCGTAAAGGGTCTCGACCATTTGACTGTGAAACGGACCGGATCCGGGAGTGCCTCCGCACGGAAGTCTCACCGTGATTGGAACCGGCACTCCGGTACGGTAATAATGGGTCCCGGCATGATTGACGATCTGGTTGAAGGCGATCGAAGAAAAGTCGGCAAATTGCATTTCCACAATGGGCCGCATTCCACTAATGGCCGCCCCGATGGCCATCCCCACCATGGCATCTTCACTGATGGGAGAATCGAGAACCCGGTCCGGAAATTTCTCCTGCAATCCCTTGGTCGCTTTAAAGGCCCCTCCGAAAGCTCCAATGTCCTGCCCGTAGAGAAACACCTCCTCCCGCTCGCGCAGTAATTCCAATTGCGCCTGATGAATGGCATCGATGTAGGTCACACTCATTACTGCATTCCCTCCTCTGAAACAGCCCGCCAGTCTTCAAGATAGGGGTCCGGCGTTGGCTCGGTTTGGGCCTTTGCGACTGCCTCCTGAACTTCTTCGGCGGCTTCTGTTTTCCATTGATCAATTTCCTGAAGAGTGGAGATCCCCAACTCGACAACCTGTTGAATTCCGACCTCAAGACAATCCCGCCCCAAGGCGGATTGTTTCAAATTTTTGGCAACGTAAGAGCCATCATCGTGCTCCCCGTGACCGCAGAGGCGAAGGAGTTTCCCCACCACCATTTGGGGGCCTCCCCCCGAACGTGCCGCCTCGACCGCCTTGTGAACTCCGTCCAAACAAACACTCAAATCCGTAGCGTCAACCTCCCTGCCCGTGATGCCATAGCCACGGGCCCGATCCAAAAGACTTTCACAGGCAAACTGTCGCTCCCGGGGTGTGGAGTAAGCATACTGATTGTCGGCCACTAACACGACAATGGGGAGTTTTTCAACTGCCGCCAAATTCAGTCCTTCGTGAAATGCGCCAGTGGAAGTGGCGCCATCCCCCACACAGGTTGCCCCGACCACGCCCTCAAGCTCTCCCTTCAATCGTCGTGCCATGAGCATTCCGGCAACGACTGACACCGAAGCACCCAAATGGCTGATCATGGCGGGACGTCGTTGATCGGGACGGCCACGGTGAATGTTGCCATCGCGGCCGCGCATCGGCCCAAGAACCGATCCCAGATAGGTCCGGGTTGCTTCGATTACGGGCTCACCAAAGGCAGTCCTGCCGGCTTGATCCCGAATCAGCGGGGCAAAAATATCTTTATCCTGGTCCAAACAACATCCCAGGGAGGCGGAAAACGCCTCCTGGCCAGTCCCCAAATACACCCCTCCCACAATCTTGCCTGCTTTATACAGACTGGAGAGCTTCGACTCCAAGGTGCGGGAGAGAATCATCGCCCTTAGGGTGCGGCGCATCAGGTCGGTATCGACTCCAGCTGCGATACGCTCTGAATCAGGGGCTGATGAGATGGGAGATGCCATTAAGTCGTGTGGTGCCGGTTTAGATTTCCTGTTCAATCGCCTTGAGCTCCAGGAAGAGATCATTCCAACGTTCCAACTGAGGTTTTAAAAGAAGTTTTTGATCGGCAATGCGACGCCGAACAATTTCGAAGAGCCCGCCGTATTCCACATAGAACTCGCGAACTCCTTCCTTGTAGTCATCTGCCAAAGAGTCCGCAAACGGCTGCTGGAGGTCCTCGATCCGTTCGATGAAATCCTTGCAAAGAGCATTGCGGGATTTGGTTGCATAGATTCCTGCCGCTGCCAGCAGAAGCAGAGCCACTGACACCCCGATCCATGGCCAGGGATGAAGATTCATTCCACCAAAGACCCCGGCCGCAATCAAAGAGCAAAAAACGGCGACCATGTATCGCCGCAGCACCGCCCGACGATTTTCCATCTGCATATCGAGAGTCCCCCGAAGCTTAAGCTGGGCCACTCCCTGTTTTGCAGACCTCCCAAGGCGCCGGGTGAACCTTTCACGTGTTCCGGAAAGAGATTCGGTTTCCTTTTCAAAATCAGGAGCACTCACCGCGAGATTCTCGCGAATCCGGGGTTCCACGGTTTCCCAGTGGCTGCGGCAACTTTGGACCAACTCAATCCCATCCTGCCCGGCACGCTCCTCGACCGCTACCTTCACCGCCTCGGTCAGCCCCTTCTCAATCTGGGTCGGCAAAGTTTCCTGCTGGAACAAGGAAATCAAACTCTGGGAGATCGACATTCGAGAGGCCAAAGTCGCGGTCGCTTGCTGGCCCTGACCCAGAAACACCTCGCCAAGTCCGGTCAGTCTCTCGGAAAGAACCTTCGCCTGTCCTTCTCTTCGAACATCAACCTCATTTTCAAGCTCCCTCAAAAAACGCTGATCGCTGTCGAGCGTCGCTGTTCGTTCCTCGATCTTTTCCTCGATTCTTCGAAGAGAGATCTGAGTGGAGTCGCGCACCTCTTGTAAGACGCGCCGCCGTTCCGGATTTCCTGACACCCGTTTCGAAATGAAGGTTTCCAAAGCTGGATAGCCGCTTTTTCGCCAGAGATGATCGGAGAACGGCTGCGCCTTTTTGGCCTCCATCGCCATCTTTCCAGACACTGGAAAAACTTCCGGGCGGACTCCCGTCTTCTGCTCCGCCAAGGTTCGCATATGCTCTAAAATGACCTCGATATCCCCCGCTTCCCGCAGGTCCGCCTGCTGAAGGACGAAGGCGACATTCTTTAACTGTTCTTCCGGTAGTTTGGCAATGAACTGCCAGGTCGCAGCCCCCCATGGATTACTGACAGGGAAGACAAAGAGGAGGAGATCGGCCACCGGCAGAAAACGCTCGGTGATGGGTTGGTGACCGGGAACTATCGAATTGGTTCCCGGCGTGTCGACAATATTGAAGTCCTGGAGAAACTCAATGGGCCGGAAACGCTCCTCCAGAGTCGGAGTCGAATTCACCGTCTTCGATTTCTTCCCCCAACGATACCAATGAACTTTCTCGGTCTCGGGCAATACATTCACCTTGCAAATCTCCTGACCAAAAAGGCCATTCAGCAAGGTCGACTTGCCTGCATTCACTTCTCCACAAACGACAAAAAGAAAAGGGCTTCGCAGCCCTTTGAGAAAGTCCCCTTCATCGGCGAGGGTTGAGACATCCGCTCCTGTTGTTTCGCCTAACTTTCGAACCCCCACAACCACGCCGGTCAGGCGCTGTCGCGTCGCAAAGTAACGTTCGCCAAACATTTTTGGGGAGATGAAAAAGTCCGACGGCGGGAGCGGTTAGGCTTGCCCCTTCTGTGCAAGCAACTGGGAAACAGTGATGAATTTGTAGCCTCGTGAAAGCAGTCCATCAAAGGTCCCGGGCATTGCATCAACCGTAGGAGCATGAAGATCGTGGGCAAGAATGATGGCCCCATTATGGGCCTTTGAAACGATCCGTGTTTTCACCACCGAGGGTCCGGGGCGTTTCCAATCGAGAGGATCGATTGACCACATGATTGTGGGGTAACCATAATCCGAGAAAATGAAGCTTCGCTGTCGTTGTAAAAGAGCTCCGTAAGGAGGACGCATGGTGCGGGGCTTGACGCCGGCGGCACGGACAATGGCATCCTGGGTCCTCTGCATTTCCTTTTTAACCTCTGAGTCACCCAAATTAGTGAGCTTGCGATGAGTGTAGGTATGGTTCCCGATCTCATGTCCCTCGGCGACGATCCGACGAACAATGTGAGGATAACGGTCAACATTTCCGCCAATCACGTAAAAGGTCGCCTTAATGTTGCGCGCCCGAAGAATGTCCAAAAGCCGTGGTGTGTTCTGGGGATGAGGTCCGTCATCAAAAGTCATTGCCACAAATGGACTGGACGAGAGGCCACGTGAATGGGTCGCCGTTTTTCCGTTGAATGACGACGGAAGATTCATGTTGGGGTTGCGCAGCCCTTTGTTGACATAGGCTGGAGGACGATACTGGGTGTTCGCACCCATTTTAACCGGCTTTTGTGCCGCCGGAACCGGATTGGTCTTGGCAACACCGGGGGTGAGGGCATCCTTTTTCGCAGAACAGGCCGGAAGCGCAATCAAGGCACCGGAACTCAGCTGTAAAATCTTTCGTCGCTTCATAGGTGGCTGCGGTCGATCATGGTGGAAGAACAATCGAATGTCACGCATTTCCCGAGAATCAAGGGAATATGATTTTTGATCGATCTGTCCGTTCCCGCCCCGCCCTGCAGTTGAACTTGAAAACGACTCGACAGAATCACCGTCGCAAGGCAGTTTGCCGCGCAATGTCGAAGCCAAAGCTTTTCATTCCGGGTCCTGTGGACGTCGCACCTGAAACCTACGCTGCCATGGCCGGACCGGCCATTGGCCACCGCGGTAAGGACTTCGAAGAACTCTACGCCTCCATCCAGCCAGGAATTCGCAAGGTCGCCGGAACGACCCGCCCGGTCTTCTTTTCAACCTCGTCCGCATGGGGAGTGATGGAAGGCAGTATCCGTAATCTTGTCAAAAAGAAGGTCCTGAACCTCTGTTGCGGGGCATTTTCCGACAAATGGCATGGCGTGGCCCAAAGTTGTGGCAAGGACGCTGAAAAAATTCAGGTCGAATGGGGCCAGCCCATTGATCCGGAGGCCGTCCGCAAAGAGCTCTCCAAAGGAGGCTTCGACACCGTAACGCTTGTTCACAATGAAACTTCGACCGGAACCCTCAATCCCCTCAAGGAAATTGCGGAAGTCGTAAAATCCTTCGAAGATGTTCTCCTCGTCGTCGACACGGTTTCGTCACTCTCCGCAATGTCTATCAATTTCGATGATCTCGGAATCGATGTCCTTCTCGCGGGAGTCCAAAAAGCCATTGCCCTTCCTCCCGGCCTCGCCGTCTTCGTCACCTCGGATGCCGCCCTGGAGCGCGCCGCTGCGATGAAAGACCGTGGATACTACTTCGACTTCTGTGAGTTCGCCAAGAACGACGCCAAGGACAACACCCCTTCCACGCCGGCAATCCCCCATCTCTACGCCCTGCGTGAACGGGTCGAGGTCATGCTCGCCGAAGGGCTTGGAGCGCGCTTTGATCGCCACAAGGCAAACAACGCCATGGTTCACCTTTGGGGCAAGCGGCACGGCTTTGAACTCCTTCCACCCGAAGGCTACCGCTCCCTCACACTCTCCTGCTTTGTCACACCCGGGAACCTTGATCAGGCCGGCTGGATTAAATCCGTCATTTCAAACCACGGTTTTGCCATCAACGGCGGTTACGGAAAAATCAAAGGAAAGACCTTCCGCATTTCGAACATGGGGAATGAAACTTCGGAAACGATGCAGGAGCTCCTCGACGCACTTGACACCGAACTCCCCAGGTTCCTCTCTTAAACAAGGAGCACGGATGTACGAAACTCACTAGAGTTCCGTTATCCGAAAAAATCCAAAAGAGATCACAGCCATTCATCAGGCGTTCAGGAAAGTTGTGCCATGATCCTCGTTGGATCGGAAAAGAATCCGGTCTGAAACAGAAAATGAGAATCATGAAAAAGACACCTAACACCTCACGGAAAGTCGCCTCCATGGCGTTTACCCTGACGGCTACCATGATACTCGCTCCCGCCCAGGTGACTGGACCCGAACGAGCAAACAACAACAATCGTCCCGCTGCCGAGCGCAGCCCTGCATTTATTCCCCGTTCAGTGCAACGAACGTCCCGGGGAGAGGAACGCCCGGCCCCGGAGCCATCTGAAGCGGGCCAAATTGCGATTCCCGGAGAAAGCCGCACTGTCAATGGAAGTGGCAACAATATTGCCAATCCAAATTGGGGCGCTGCTGATGTCGCGACCATTCGCCTTCTGGAGAATGCCTATTCCGATGGTGCATCGACACCCCCGGGGGCCGAGAGACCTTCGGCGCGCGCGATCAGCAACGCAATCGTCGCGCAGAGTCGATCGATCATCAATACCCGGGGTGCCACGGACTACCTCTGGCAATGGGGTCAGTTCATCGATCACGACATCATTGAAACTCCCGCCGTTGATCCGGCCGAAGCTTTTGATATCGCCGTCCCTGCCGGAGATCCTCACTTTGATCCCTTCAATACGAGCTCTGAAACCATCGCACTCAATCGTTCTCTCTACGAAGAATACGATGGCGTCAGGCAGCAGATCAATGCAATTTCCGCCTACCTTGACGGATCCCAGATCTATGGCTCAGACGACGCACGGGCTTTTGCATTGCGTCGACTTGATGGAAGCGGAAAACTGAAAGTCACGGAAAGTGATCATGGGGACCTCCTTCCATACAACGATGGAGGCTTTGACAATGCGCCGGCATCTTCGCCAACCTTCTTCCTGGCGGGAGATGTCCGTGCCAACGAACAAGTGGCATTAACAGCCATGCACACGCTCTTTGTCCGGGAACACAACTACTGGGCCGGTCGTTATGCGGAAATGAATCCCCAGGCAATGGGTGAGGAAATCTACCAATTCGCCCGCATGATTGTTGGTGCGGAAATCCAGGCAATCACCTACCGCGAATTCCTCCCGGTTCTTTTGGGGAGAAATGCCCTTCCCGAGTATCGGGGGTATCGGGAAGAGGTTCGCGCTGACATCTCCAACTCCTTCGGAGCCGCGGCCTTCCGCATTGGTCACAGCATGCTCTCGCCACAACTCCTTCGAGTTGATGCCAATGGCGACGAAGTGGAAGCGGGGCACCTCTCCCTCGCCGAAGCCTTCTTCGATCCTTCGCTGATCGAAGAAGAAGGAATCGACTCAATCTTACGCGGCCTGGCCGCCCAGGAATGCCAGGAGTTGGATGCACTGTTAATCGACGAGGTTCGCAACTTCCTCTTCGGCCCTCCGGGAGCCGGCGGATTTGATCTTGCCGCATTGAACATCCAGCGCGGTCGTGATCACGGAATCCCCGATTTCAATTCGGCTCGCAAAGGACTTGGTCTTCAACCCATCCGCTTCATGGGTGATCTCACTGAAAACGAGTATCTCGCTGATTCCCTGAATTCAGTCTACGGCGATCTGGCTCAAGTCGATCTTTGGGTCGGAGCCTTGTGCGAAGACGATCGGCCCGGGTCGATGGTTGGAGACACTTACCAGAGGATCCTGGTCGATCAATTCGCCCGCCTCAGAGATGGTGACCGCTTCTACTATGAGAGTGCCTTGCCTCGGGAGATGTCTCAGATGATTCAAGAGCAAACTCTCTCGAGAATCATCAAGCGGAATACCGGAATTGGGAACGAACTCCCTGACAACGTCTTCGTAAAAGGAGCTGGAAGTCCACAACTTGAGCTATCGCGTCGCCAAATCCGCGGAACTGAATCCCGCGATGACCGCCGCCAACGTCAAAGCTCAAGCAGAAGCCGTCGGTAACCCTAGCTGGAAATTCAAAGCTCCGCCGCTAAACCCGGCGGAGTTTTTTTGTCTCATTGATCAATCCAAATCAAAGAACGCCAGACCTCCCAAAGTAGACAAAAAATCGCCACTACTCGCGGAGAACCAATCAATCAGGGCGCGCCCTCCCCAATTAAGACGACATCCGAATCTCATTCAAACGGAAGGTTTCGTGATATCGCCCACCGGTCGTTTTCAGACAACAGTCATAACAGGCGACGACTCCCTTAAAGCGCCTCACCCTCTCGAAGGACTTCTCACATTTCGGGCAATCGTATCGCCACTTTCGCTGGAGAGTCCGGGTTGGGAGGGATAACTCGTGGGTCGCCCTCTCCCCGGGAATACCCAGGTCCACGCAAGCCCTTTGCCATTCCACACCATGGCTCTTGATCGTGCGGTTCGGGTGCCTTTCATAGGCTACCAGGTGAGCCAATTCGTGCAGCACGGTCTGCTTCACTTCGGCATCGGAAATCAGCGTCAGCTTCGGATTGATTTGGATCAGCCCTGTTGGCCAGAACGCCCGGCCCGCGCACGAGCGCATCCGGGTATTCCACTCCACTGATACCCTGTCGACCAAGTCATTGAGCTCGAGTTCGCCGAGCAATTTGACGCAGATCTCAGTGAGCTTTTCATCGTGCCCCATCAACCGGGTGCAAGCTTCCAAAACAGTCTCGACAGGCGCCACCGATCTCTCTGGAGATTCCAGGAAACTAAATTTCATCTGTCGGGCAGGACGAAACACGAATGCGATTGTTACGGAGATCTTAAATATTTCAAGAACCTAACTAATTATTTTCCGAAATACTCGCTAACCCCCACACTACGGGAAAAATCAGCTTGTCGCAACGGCACGTCCCCCCGACCTTCCCTACATGCCCGAGTTCAATCTCCTTGCAATTCTTCTCATCGTCGCCCTCGTCCTTCTCTGGAAACTCGATTATATCGCGACTCTCTTAACTCTTAAAAACCTCAAGCCGGAGTTGCCCGAGGAGTTCCGCGGAGTGTGGGATGACGAGAAATATCGAAAGTCCCAGTCCTATGAAAAAGCCCAGGCTCAATTCGGAATTGTCTCATCGATCGCCTCATTAACCGTTCTTTTTGTGTTCTGGTTCGTGGGAGGTTTTGGATGGCTCGATGGACTCGTCAATACATGGGGATTTGGTCCAATTGTCACCGGGCTATCTTTTATCGGCCTCATCTACCTGGGCTCATGGCTGGCTTCCCTACCCTTCGACCTTTATCACACTTTCGTTCTTGAGGAGCGTTTTGGCTTCAACAAGACAACGCCTGCCACCTACATCGCGGATCAGATCAAATCACATCTCCTCACCGCCATCCTTGGAGGGGGCATCGTGGCCCTGATCCTGTGGATCTTCCAGTCGGTGCCCAATGCCTGGATTTGGGCCTGGTTGAGCTTCACCGGCATCTCTCTAGCTCTCACCTACCTCGCCCCTTCTCTTCTGCTGCCAATCTTTAACAAATTCACCCCGCTCGAAGATGGCGAGCTCAACCAATCCATCCAGAACATGGCCAAGAAGTGTGAATTCCCCCTGACTGAAATCTCTGTCATGGATGGCTCGAAACGTTCTTCGAAATCCAATGCCTTCTTCACCGGCTTCGGAAAACGCAAAAAAATAGCGCTCTTCGATACTCTCATCGAAAGTCAGACCACCGATGAACTGGTGGGAGTTCTCGCTCATGAGATCGGCCACTTCAAGCGAAAGCACATTGTCCAACGACTTGTCATTTCCATCATCCAAACAGCAGTCATCTTCTTTCTCCTCGGCATGGCCACGAACCCCGGGAGCTCATTCGGGGGGCAGCTCTACTCGGCCTTCGGAATTCCTGGTGACTCAAACGCAGCCATCGCCGCCGGACTTGTCCTCTTCATGATCGTCTTCAAGCCAGTCTCCCGACTCCTTTCGGTCTTTATGAACATCCTCTCGCGGAAACATGAGTTCGAGGCCGATGAATATGCCGCCGTCAACCAAGGCACACCGAATCATCTCATCTCCGCCCTCAAAAAACTGTCGGCCAACAATCTTTCCAATCTCACACCCCATCCCCTGGAGGTCTTTCTCGATCATTCCCATCCACCGGTTCTTGTGAGGATTCAAGCGCTCAAGCGATTGGCTTGATCATCACGGGAGATTGGACCGGTTGGAAAGATCGGTTGATAAGCCGGAAAACGCTGGCCTGTATCAGCCCTCTTCAGGCTCGGGTAATCCACGATAGCCGAAGGCAAAAATTGCCATCGCGACGCAGTTCATGCCTGTCAGAATCATCCAGTAGCCGCTCCACCCGTAGGACGGAGCGACGAGATGATAAAGGCGGTCAACCGTCAGGATCCCGATCACGGTGCCGAGTCCTCCGGTAAAGAAGCCTAGGAGTGCCTGGGCCTGCGCCCGCATGCCCTCTTCGACCCGACGATGCACGAAGACTCGCCCCGCCTCAAAAAAGAAGGTCCAACAGATGCCATGCAGGGTGATTCCGATGACCAACCAGGTCACTTCATCGAAGGCATAAAAACTATAACGAAGAACCCCGCAACCAATCGCCACGAGTAGAATTTTCTTTACGCGATACCGGCCTATGACCCAGCCCATCGCGAGCATGGCCGCAGTCTCCATGACCTGGGCCGTCGTCATGTAGGCACTCACCGATTGCACTCCGAGTTCGGCTAGATGTTTTGGCGTGTGCAGGTAGTAGGCTCCCAGCGGAATACTGAAAAGAAGGGCGGTTGTGAAGTAGACGAAAAGATCACGATCCTTGAGTAACTTCATCGCACTGAATCCCAAGGTGTCCGTCCAACTTTTTGGTTTGGCGCCCTTTGGCAGGGTCACCGGGAGAAAGAAGCAGGCGACCCCGGCCAAAATACGCACCTCCGCACCCAGCTTTCCTGTTTGAGCTGAAAAATCCAGACCCCACAGACTCACAATCCAGCCCGCCACCATCCAGCCGATCGTTCCCCACACTCGGAAATATCCAAATGTCTTTCCCGGGTCGGCGAGATTGGAAAGAGTGATCGTCGTTAAGAGTGACCAGGCCGGAGCCGAGATGAGCGCATTGATAATGAAAAAGAACAGGAACCAACTGCCGCCCCATCCCTGCTCCAACGAGTGAAAGGCCATGTAGAGAAAGCCCGCACCCAAAAGCATGATCCAACCAAGGACTTTCTGCGCCTCCAATCTCTGGTCCACTTGGGCGCCAAAGATCAAGGGCGAGATCATTCCCGAGATCGGGGGGACGAGGAAAACCGCGACCTTCCAGCCCCCGAGACCGTAGTTTTCAAGAACATTTGCCAGCGCCGGGAACCAAAATCCCGGAGCCGAGGCAAGGAGGAAAAAGACCACCGCCAACCAGTAACGGTGGCCTTTCATTGATTATTTTTTAGCGCCCCACGAATCACGCAGAGTCACGATGCGATTAAACACGGGCTTTTCCGGAGTGTGATCCTCCGAGTCCGCGCAAAAGTATCCGAGCCTTTCAAACTGGCATCTTTCTCCCGGTTCCATTACCGCGAGACTGGGTTCAACTTTGGCCTCTTTCACTACCGTGAGGCTATCGGGATTGAGGCAGGACAAATACCCCCCGTCGGCATTATCGGGAATTTCTTCAGTAAAAAGTCGGTCATAAAGCCGGACCTCGGCATCGATTCCCTCCGCGCACGAAACCCAGTGAATGGCAGTCCGGCACTTCACCCCCTCGGGCGCGGATTTCCCGATGGTGTCGGAAATGAACTCACAATGAATCTCGCTCACTTCGCCATCATCCCCAAGGACATGGTCAACATGCTGAATGATGTATGCTCCCCGAAGACGCACTGCACCGCCGGGCTTCAGACGGAAAAACTTCTTCGGAGCATCAATCATGAAGTCATCGTGTTCGATCCAGAATTCACGGGTAAAGGTCAACTCACGTGAACCGTCCTCTTCGTTCTCTGGATTGTTGGGAACAGTCACTGTTTCACTCCCGCCTTCAGGGTAATTGGTCACAATCACCTTGACCGGATTAAGAACCGCCATTTTGCGGAGAGCCACTTTGTTCAAGAAAGTTCGGACATCGAACTCAAGAAGAGCAAGGTCGGAAAGAGAATTTTGCTTGGTGAGACCAACGTGCTCCACGAAAGACCGAATCGCTTCGGGCGGATACCCGCGGCGGCGCATTCCGCTGAGAGTGGACATGCGCGGATCGTCCCAGCCATCGACATAATTCTCATCCACCAACTGAATAAACTTTCGCTTACTCATGACGGTGTAACCGATGTTGAGGCGGGCGAATTCAATCTGGCGGGGTGTCGAGGGAACGGGACAGTTCTTTACAACCCAGTCGTAGAGAGGTCGATGGTTCTCAAATTCCAACGAACACAGTGAATGCGTGATGTGTTCCTTGGCATCCTCAAGCGGATGGGCGAAGTCATACATCGGGTAAATGCACCAGTCGTCTCCTGTGTTGTGATGGGTGGCATGGACCACCCGATAGAGCACAGGATCGCGCATGTTCATATTAAAGGACTCCATGTCGATATTGGCCCGAAGCACGGCACCTCCATCTTCAAACCCTCCCTCGCGCATCTTTTTGAAGAGTTCGAGATTTTCCTCCACCGAACGCTCGCGACAAGGCGAAGGCGTCCCTACGACGCTCACGTTCCCTCGTTGCGATCGGATTTCTTCGGAAGTCTGCGTGTCCACATAGGCGAGGCCCTTTTTGATAAGATCCACCGCGCAGTCGTAAAAATACTCGAAGTAATCGCTCGCGAAGTAAAGGTGCTCGCCCCATTCGTAACCCAGCCATTCGATGTCCCTCTTGATCGATTCAACATACTCGGTGTCTTCCTTGACCGGATTCGTGTCATCGAAACGGAGGTGACAGCGGGCACCAAGATCGGCGTATTCACTCGCGATTCCGAAATTCACCCCGATCGCCTTGGCGTGGCCAATGTGGAGGTATCCATTCGGCTCCGGAGGAAAGCGCGTGATCGGCGCGGTGTGTTTCCCACTCGCAATGTCTGCCGCGATGATGTCGCGGATAAAATCTTTTTTCTCGTCGCTCATGGCGTCTTAAATTTTAGCGAGTTCCTTCAAAAGCTCGCGGCTCATCTCGATTCCTTTCTCAAAGTTCTCGACCGAGTAGTTTTCGTTCGGCGCATGAATTTGACAGTCGGGAAGGGCGAGCCCAAGCATCAGGCTGTCGGCACCCAGAATCTCCTTCATATCTTGAATGATGGGAATACTTCCCCCCTCACGAATTAAGACCGGCTCCCGCCCGAAGCTCGTCGTCAGGGCGGTCTGGGCAGCCTTGCCATAAACCGAGTGCGGATCGTTATGGTATGCCTTGCCGGAGTGGCCTTTGTGAATCTCCACCGTGACACCGGTCGGGAGGTGCTTTCGAAGGTGATCTTCCACCTGCTGTTGAACCTTGGCCGGATCCTGCCCCGGAACGAGTCGGCACGAGAGTTTGAACATCGCTTCGGCCGGAAGAACGGTTTTTGACCCCTCCCCCTGATAGCCGCTTCCAATCCCATTGACCTCGATCGTGGGACGCGCCCAAAGACGCTCTGCCATGGTGTATCCCGGTTCACCAAAAGGCTCCGGCGATCCGGTCGTTTTCAAAAAGTCTTCGTCCGCCGCCCCGGGAACCTTGGCCCACATTTCCCGTTCCCAGTCTGCGAGGGGGATGACGTCATCGTAGAATCCTTCGACGGCAATCCTGCCATCATCGTGATGTAAACCGGCGACCATGCGCGCCGCAGCCGTCGCGGGATTGGCGACACAGCCTCCATAGACGCCAGAGTGGAGATCCCCCGAAGGGCCTTTGATCAAAACTTCGAGACAGGTGATACCGCGAAGTCCGTAGCCGAGCGTCGGAACACCGGGAGCTACCATGCCGGTGTCGGAAACTGCAATAATATCACATGCCAAATCGTCTTTGTGCTCGTTCAAGAACGGGACCAGATTGGGAGATCCGATCTCTTCCTCTCCTTCGATGAGAAAGATGACGTTGAGAGGAAGCTCTCCGACTTCCTTGAGCGTTTTTTCGGCTCCAAGCATGTGGACAAAGTGCTGCCCCTTGTTGTCGGCACTGCCCCTTCCCCAAATTTTTCCATCGCGCACTTCGGGTTCGAAGGGAGGCGAATCCCAAAGTTCAACCGGATCGACAGGCTGCACATCGTAGTGCCCGTAGATCAGAACGGTGGAGCGCCCCTCCACCCGTTCGCTCCGGGCGACAATGACGGGATTCCCCGGTGTTTCATGAAGTTCGGTTTGCAATCCCATCACTTCAAACTGCCCCTTCAACCACTCGGCATTCGCACGAACATCGGCGACGTGGCGTGAGTCGGTTGAAATACTTGGAAAGCGCAGGTGTTCAAAAAGGCGTTCAAGCTCTGAATTCATGTCAGAGGGATGAGGCGGGGCCGCCAAACCCGCAAGTCACAAATCTAATCCAGGGAGGATTCTTCGTCCTCAAGTGGATTTGCCACCCCGAGCTTTCTTTTTTCCTCACCGATCGCAGCGAGAGCGTCGAAGAGCGCAAAAAGGATCAACAGCAGGCAAAGAACTCCCAAAAACCCCCAGAATATCAACATTCGCCAAAGCCCCTGCGATAGCCATGAATTCATCGGCCAGTTTCCAAGCGAAAAATAGGCAAGGATGAAAAGAAGCAAGCCGGTGATGAATTTCCGCCGCTTCACTCGATCAGCCAGCGTGACCGCTGCGATTGCAAGCGACATCTGCCACCACCCGGAATTCTTCATGGCGGGACGATAGCGAATCCCGTTTGCCATCGCAACGCTATCATGCAAACTCCCCCTTCCTTCAAAATGACCATCCTGATTGTTCACTATCATCTGCGCTCCGGAGGAGTGACCCGGGTGATTGAGTCCCAGGTCAAGGTCTTGCAGGACATGCGACACAGGGTCATCATTGCTTCCAGTGGCCCGGTGGAGGATTGGGATTGCGAATGCCATCTCATTCCCGAACTCGACTACAGCAACGCAGGAACGATACCGGTTGATCAGCTCCTGGCAGTCGATGCGGATCTCTGGATCATCCACAATCCGACCCTCGGACTCAATCGAGCGTTTCCCGGGATGATCGAAACTGCGGAGGAGTCCGGGACACGAATTCTCATGCAGATCCATGACTTTGTGGAAGACGGTCGATCTGCCAACTATCAGCTCCTCGCCGGCCGCAAACGCCTTTACCCCGATGCTCCCCATGTCCATTACGCCACCATCAATCGACGGGATTTAAAGATTCTCAAAAAGGCCGGAGTCCCCGAAAGCCGTTGCCACTTCCTGCCGAACGCGGTCAATCCCCCCTCGATTCGGGAAACGACCAGCCAAGGCACTCTTGTCTTCTACCCCGTCCGTGGCATCCGACGCAAAAACATAGGCGAACTCTGCCTTCTGGCAGCCCACGCTCCCGCCGGAACACGTTTTGCCATCGCTTTGCGAGCAGGCTCGGAAGAACCTTCGTATCTTCACGACGACTGGGTTCGGTTTTCCAAAGAGAAAGATCTCCCGATTGAATTCGATGTCGTCGGAAAGGATCCTCACAGCTTCCCCCAATGGCTTGAACGAGCCTCTCATCTTGTCACGACCTCAATCTCGGAGGGATTCGGACTCACCTTCCTCGATCCCGCCTTTCTCAAAAAACCTCTGATTGGCCGTGATCTCCCAGAGGTGACGAGCGACTTCGTGCCCTATGGAACCTTGTATCAAAAAATCCCGGTTCCACTAAAACATCTCGAAGGCCTCGAAACAACCTATCGGGAGCAACTGAGCCAAACGATGTCTGCTTATGGCCGGCCCATGAATGATCTGGATCTTGACCAGGCATGGGAAAAATTCAGCGCAGACGGCGAAGTCGACTTCGGAAACCTGCCTGAAAACTTTCAGCGCCGAATCATCTCGCACGTTCACTTGCCTGATCTCGCCAAGTGGCTGGCTCACGCCTTGGCGCAACCGGCACAAGACGTTGACACCTCACCTTGGACCCTTGGGACCTATGCAGAAACTCTTCGAAAAACGATCGTGTCAATTGGTGAGCCTGGTCCGGTCGAGTGGATTCCACGCGAACGGGTCCTGGATCAGTTTCTCCAACCCGCAAGGTTTCACTTCCTCCGCTCGCGACTCATGGTTTCCGGTAACTCTCCCACCAGGCCTTGATCTTCTCTTGATCGGGTTTCCCGTCAGAAACAATGATCCGGTATCGCCAGACCGCGGAGTCACCGGCTCCAATCTCAAAAGGCTTCTCCTGAATGGGAGTCCAACACAGGAAAACCTTTCCATCGGGCCAAGTCCGCAGCCGTTGGGGCGAATCAAAATTCGTGGGATGCCCCATCATGGTGGTCGTGGCATCACCTTTTTCAGTCGGACCAAAAACAGCGCACCAATCGGCACGCGTGGCATGACTGTCCGCGCGGACTTTCCCGGCCGACGTGAGGTAATCGCTGTTCTCCTTGTTCCACGAATGCGGTCCCCGGTAAGCCAGCGGTCCGCCGTAACGATAGGCCGGGAGTTCCAGTTTCACCCCCGACACGTTGGTCTGGGTCACCTCATAGTCGATGATGTTGGCCTCTCCGGTCGATGAGACCGAAACCTTGAGGATCTCTTTTAAGACCACCGTCTCCTTCTTATCCGGGCCTTTGTAGGCCACTTGCTCCTGTTCGACGGAGAATCCATTCTCCGATTTCTCGAGAAGTTTTGAAAAACGGACCCGGCCACTCTTCGATCCGAGATTCCAAAAATCGGGGGAATCCAATCCGTGCTTCGTTTTTACCCAGGCATGCCAGAGTCCAAGATGATGCTTGTGATCTTCCGGATGCATTCCGGTCACAACCCCGCCCTTGGGGCTCCGCAGGGGATGAATAAATCCACTCCTCCGAAAAACCGGATCCGCGCCCTCGGGTGCCGGGACTTCCGCTTTGTGATAGGTGAGAATCTCAATTCCGTCCTGTGAAAAAGTCAGTGCTTTTTCGGTTTCAGCGAGTTTCACTTCTCCGGCGAAAACCAAAGGAGCACCGACAATGAGAGGGAGATATTTTAGAGCCATGATTTCAAAACTTTTGCGTCGCGTGCGATATTCTTAACGGCTTCCATGACCTCATTCTTCGGATAGATCGAGGATTTCCCCCACTCCATGTGAAGGGAGAGAGGCATCGGCGAATGGTCCTTTTTGACCGCTTGAAAGGTTTTCTGACCCACCATTCCGGTATCAAGCGGCACGTTCTTGATTTTATCGGAACGCTCACCTCCCCACTTCGCGTCCTTCACATAGATTGCGCGGACGTGCTTCCTCATCGCCGCCAGCGCCGTCTCGAACGACAATCCCGAACCGGCCCGGATATGGCGGAGATCAAAGGCAATAGCGGCGTGATCGGGATCGACCCCATCGAACATCATGGCGGCATCCCACGCCAGTGAGCCCGCGTATTTGGCTCCCGCATGGATCTGATAAAGCGCTTGCACACCGATCTCCCGATTCATGGCCTCGATCTCCTTCAACTTGGCCGTATTCTCTTTCACCTGCGGGAGGAGATCCTTTTTGAGATCGTAGCGAAAGTAATCCATCCGATACCTGGTGATTCCATTCGCTTTGAGAATACGCAGAAAATTGGCATCTTTCTCGTCGGTCGAGTTGACATTACAGGCTGCGATGATTGCCTTGTGATCATTCTTGGCCAAGGAGGCCACCATCTTGGGAACTTCTGTTTCGGCGTCCTTCGGATCAATGTGACCTCCCCGCCGAATCGTCGCCTCAATCCCCTGAAGCCCCATCTTGGCCAACTCCTCGCCCATCCGGTCGTAATCCAGGGTCTGGATGGGTTTCTCAAAGACCACGACGGGCCAGTCGGAAGCTTTTGTTTGATCGGCGGAAACCAAACCGGCCCCTGCTGCAGCGAGGCCCGATTGGGCAAGAAAGTGGCGGCGTTTCATATCGCCACAATCAAGGACTTTGAATCTGAGGATGACAATCTGAAATCACCAAAACAAATCAGGCCCGTTTCCCCGCTTTCCCTCACGAACTGACTTGTCTACGATACTACTCCTAATGAAATCCGTCTTCATTCTTGCCGCCGCACTTATCCTCCCGCTTTCCGCCAATCCGGTGGCAGGCGAAGGTTCCGACCTCAAGCCCGATCCCAAGGCCCTCTTCGGCTCCATGGACAACGGCTTCAACTACATCATCTATCCCAATGCCGAGCCTCCGGGAAAATTCTCCGTTCGCCTGCACATTGCCGCCGGTTCACTCATGGAAGCCGATGATCAACGGGGCCTGGCTCACTTTCTCGAGCATATGGTGTTCAACGGCACCAAAAACTTCACTCCCGCCGAGCTCATCCCAAAAATGCAACGTCTTGGCATCCAGTTTGGTGCCCACGCCAATGCCTACACCTCCTTTGATGAGACTGTTTACATGCTCGACCTCCCCAATATGGACGAGGAAACGGTCAATCTCACCTTTACCGTGATGCGCGACTTTGCCGATGGCGCACTCCTCACCGCTGACGAAATCGACAGCGAACGCGGCGTCATCATTTCGGAAAAAACCTCACGCGACTCTGTCGGCTACCGCATGATGCTCAAACAATTCGAGTATCTTCTCCCGGGATCACGCCTCATGCAAAGGGTCCCCATCGGTACGGAGGAAGTCATTAAGAATGCCAAACGCGAGCGCTTCGTAGATTTCTACAACCGCTACTACACGCCCGAGCGCATGACCTTTGTTGTCGTAGGCGATATCGATGCCAGGGAAATGGAAAAACGCGTCCGTGAAACCTTCATCTCTCTCCAAAATCCTCAAAACCCGGGCAAGAATCCTCCAAAAGATGTTCCTCCCACAGATCACGGACTCCGCTCCGAGGTCTTCACCGATAAAGAGGTTCCTTCCGCCGACATCTCCCTCTATTCGCTCCGCGGCTACAAGCCGAAGGCCGATACCGGTGCCAATCGCACCGAGCAGTATCCGCTTGCAATTGCAAACGGTATCATCAATCGCCGCTTTGAAGTTCTCGCCAAGGAAGAAGGATCCCCGATCCTGGGGGGAGGAGCCGGACGATCGGTTCTTTTCGGCCAAATCGAGCAAGGTGGTCTTGAAGTCAATCCAGCCGAGGGCAAGTGGAAGGAAGCCGTCCCCGTCCTGGAGCAGGAACTTCGCAAAGCTGTTCAGTTTGGTTTCACCGAAGATGAAATTGAAGAAGCCAAGGCCAATCTCATCAACATGGCTGAAGAAGCGGTGAAGAGAAAAGACACCCGCCGCTCTCCCGGCATCGCGATGTCCTTCATCGGTGCCATCGGCCAGAAGAACGTCTTCACCACTCCCGAAGCCGATCTCGCCCTGGTGAAAGGCGCCCTTGAGAAGATCACTGCGGCAGCCTGTCAAAAAGCCTTCAACGAATTTTGGGACACCAAGGACATCTCCCTCGTTCTCACCACTCCCAAGGCTCCCGAAGGTGCCGCCGCCGAGTTGAAAAAGATCTTCCTTGAGAGCCGGGAGGTCGAAGTGACCGCTCCTTCAGAAGAAAAGCTCGCCCCCTTTTCCTACACCGATTTTGGGAAACCCGGCACCATCGTGCAGGAGAAGAAAATCGAGGACCTCGGCGCCACCCAACTCATGCTCTCGAACAACGTGCGTGTGAATTATAAGCAGACCGACTTCCAAAAAAACTCGATTAGTATCAATGCCCGCTTCGGTTCCGGCCAACTCGCCCAACCAGACGGAACTTCAGGCCTTGACCGTTTCGCAGGTGCCATCTTCGAGGCTGGTGGGCTCGGCAAACACTCCGCCGATGACTTGCAGCGTATTCTTGCCGGCAAGAACGTGGGAGTCGGATTTGGAGTTGATGAAGCCAGCTTCACCCTTGGAGGCCGGACGACTCCGGAAGATCTCGAGCTTCAACTCCAACTCATGTGTGCCTACCTCACCGATCCGGGCTTCCGCCCCGAAGGTGAACGCATGTTCAAGATGGCTCTTCCGATGCTCTATAATCAGCTCAAACACTCGATGCAGGGAGCAATGATCAAGATGGCTCACGACCTTCACGGCGGTGACTTTCGTTTCAATTTCCCGGCCCAGGAGAAAGCCATGTCCTACAACACCGACATCGTAAAAAAATGGGTCCTCCCTGCCTTCAAGGAAGCTCCGCTTGAACTGACTCTTGTTGGAGATCTCGACCCCAAAGTCGCCCTCCCATTGATTCAAAAAACCTTCGGAGCCCTCCCCGAGCGCAAAACCGCCAAGCCGGACTTTGCGGACCGTCGTAAGATCAACTTTCCGGCCAGCCCCGCCAGTAAGAAGTTTACTTTCGACTCCAAGATTCCCAACGCTGCCGCCATGGTTGCCTGGCAGATTCCCGCCACCGGCCGGGATGTCAAAACAGCCCGACGCTTCAACATCCTCGCTTCAATCCTCAGTGATCGCCTCCGCGAGGAGATCCGTGAAAAACTCGGTGGTTCCTACAGCCCCCGTGCCGGAGCCTCACCGAGTCAGGAACTCGATATGGGTTTCATGCAGGCCATGGCCCAGGTAAAACCAGAGGAAACCAAAAAGTATGGCGAATTGATGATCACTCTCGCTGACAAAATGGCGACCGAAGGCATTACCAAGGATGAACTCGAGCGCTCACTCAAGCCGATTCAGTCCGGCCTCAAGGAGAGCCTCCGCGACAATGGCTACTGGCTTGGCACCGTCCTCGGAAGCAGTCAGGAAAAGCCCTACAAACTCGATTGGGCCCGCACCCGGGATGAGGACTATGGAAAAGTGACCGTTGAGGAGCTCAATGCTCTTGCAAAGGAATACCTGAAAAAGAACAACGCCCTCCTCTACGAGATCGTTCCGGACGCCTCTAAGGAATAGGCAGGAAGATGGTGAAAGATGTTTTTCGAATTGCGATTTTCATCTTTCCTCTCATATTTCCCGTGTGAGAATCACGATTGACATCGATGAAGACATGCTTGAAAAAGCAATGTTGCTGACCGGCGAAACCAAGAAAGGACCAGCGATCACAAAAGCTGCTTCAGAGTACATCCGCCGTGAGATGGTCCGTAAGTTCGCCAACATTGTCATGGAAGGTCAATTCGCGGACTATCCTCTTACCAACGACGAGTTGGAGGCATCTGATCGCTAAAAATCATGGTGATCATCGACACGAGTGCTTGGGTGGATTTTTTCCGTCGGGATGGAGACCTTTCCACAAAGCTTGCCGTAAAGGGCCTCCTCGATGCCTTCGAGGGCGTTCTTTGTGGTCCCGTGGAAATGGAGTTTCTTGGGGGCGCCCGAACCAATGAGATTGGTGAAATCAAAGCTTGGTTCGATCTCATCCCGTATCTCACCAACGACCAGAAAATCTGGCGAAAGGTAGCCGCAAACTATGCCAAATTAAGAGCGGAGGGCCACATCCTTCCCTGGAACGACATCATGATTGCAACCATCGCGATGGAAAAGGACGCGGCGGTCTTCGCTCATGACAAACATTTTCCCGTGATCGCCGAAGTGCTAAAGGTTCACCTTTACCAACCCGGCTACAACGGAATTTTTAATCCGGACTATTGATCGCCTCCCAGCACCCGTCTCACCAAATCAAGAGCCCTTTGGCTGGCCTGCTGTTTGAAATCAAGGCGACTACGGGGATGAATTTCCCGATAGGTTGCCACGCCCCCGGCAGTTGCAATTCCAAAACAAACGGTTCCGACTGGTTTCTCCTCCGTTCCCCCGTCAGGACCGGCGATTCCGGTGATCGAAACTGCGATATCGGCACCACTCACTTTCCGTGCTCCACTCGCCATTTCTCCGGCGACTTCCTCACTGACGGCTCCGTGAGCCGCAAGGGTCTCCTCGGAAACACCAATCAGTTGGGCCTTGGCCCCGTTTGAGTAGGTCACAAATCCGTGCGTGAATACCGAACTGGAGCCGGGGACATTGGTAATCCGGTTTGCCACCAATCCACCGGTGCAACTTTCCACTGTCGTGAGGATTTTCCCTGCCGCAGCGAGGCTGCGCACCACCACAGTTTCAAGAGCGGCCCCGTCATCCGAGATCATGAATTCCTTGAAGCACGCCTCGGTCAGCTTCCGACCTTGCTCAATGACGTCATCGGATCCGATCAATCGTAGATCCACCTCACCCAATCGTGCACAGTATCCTACTTCCAAGCCGTCGATCTTCGCGAGATCTTCGTCAAGTTTTTCGTGAAAATCACTTTCGCCAATTCCCACAAATTTCAACTCCTGCACGTTGTCAATCGCTTCGACTCCCGCCAACGCCTTGAGACGTGGAACCACTTCATCGTGAAACATCGGATAAAGTTCCCGTGGAGGCCCGGGAAGAAGAAAAACCGCACAGCTTGGCTCACCGCCAAGTCGTGGGGGCGCATAAATCCCGGGAGCGGTCCCGTTGTTGTTCGGAAGAATATCGGCTCCAACCAGGTTCTGCGCCTGCTTGAGATTCGCATCGACCATCGGTTTGTTTCGTTTCTCAAAAAACTCATGTAGCGATCTCAGTGCCGCCTCATCTTCGATCATTTCCACCCCCAGCACTTTGGCGAGGGCTTCCCGGGTGATATCATCGCTCGTGGGGCCCAGCCCCCCTGTCACGAGAACCACATCGGAGCGATGGGTTGATTCATGCAGGGCCTCCTCAATCGCCACCCCATCGGGCACCGTCATTTGACGCTGAACCCGCAGTCCGAGCTTCACCAGCTCCTGCCCCATCCAGGTTCCGTGGGTATTCGCGGTCGATCCGAGTAGAAGCTCGGTTCCGGTGTTTAGTATTTCAATCCTCATCGTGGTCATTCCAGACCACTTCCTTCGCATCGCCCCACAAAGTTTCAAGAGCATAATGCTCCCGGAACTCCTGATCGAGGACGTGAACCATGACATCAACAAAATCAATCACCACCCAACGACTGGCGGCCTTGCCCTCCGTGTGGAGAGCTCGATCGGATCCTTTCTCTCGAACGCTGTTTTCAACGTCCCTGACAATCGCCTTCAGGTGAGGAAGGGAATTCCCAGAACACACCACCATAAAATCGGTGAGTGTGGAAATCCCCCGGAGGTCGAAGATACGGACATCTTCAGCTTTCAGCTCATCGGCGGCAGTCGCGCAAGCGAGTGCGAGTTCTTCTCCTTTTAACATGGGATGGATTGGGGTGTTCGGACAAAAAAACCGGCCTTGGGCCGGTAGCCGTTCTGGGAAGTTTTTCCGCCATTCACCGCTTCCGCGGAGAATGGTGGAGCGTAGCGGATTCGAACCGCTGACCCTCTGCATGCCATGCAGATGCTCTACCAACTGAGCTAACGCCCCCTAACCTTTGCAGGACGGGCGAAGGGATAGGCCCGCCCTTCCCTGCTGGCAAGAGAAAAAAGAAGGATTTCCAAAAAGAAATGTCACTTGTCGAACACCCGGTCCGGTATTTACAATCATCCCATGGGAACCTTGCTCATTGCCGCCGCTAAATTCCAATTTAATCTCAGCCTTGTTGGGGTGTTTTTCTTTTCTCTTAAAGCTCCCCAGGTGGAGATGCTGCCCATGGAGGACCAGCAAATACAACCCAAGCTGAAAATCAAACGTATCGTTCCAAAAGCCGAGTAGCTTCGTCAGCTCAAAAGCTTCTCTCTCATCCCTTCTTCAGGAAGCTCGCAAGTCTCGTTTTTCAAAAGCTTCTTCCGGTTTCTGGCAATCACGTGGTAGCCCCAATTCCTGATTTTTAACGGGAGCAATTTCAACCCCAATGCGAACAAGGTCCCAACCCCGCCGGCAGTTTGGAAGGCCAGACGCGCCGCTTCACTCGCCCGATAAGTCACTCCGTTTTGGATGAACGCCATCGAATCATCAGTGGTATCAATTTTCCAATTCTTCGAGGTTTCCCCGCTCAATGGTGCGAATCGCAGCCGGTCTTTCGCATCAAGCCGATTCAGCCATCTCACCCCTCCTTTGCAGAACAGGCAATCACTGTCGAAAAACACAATCATCTTTTCTTCCACGAGTGAAGCTTGCCACGTCCGCGCGAAAAATTGAAGCTTCATTCCGATGTCCGATCACCAGCGCATTCATGATCTGCCTTCCGGGCAAAAACCCCGGGAGAAAATGGCCGCGTTGGGTGCCGGGTCCCTCGCCAATGAAGAACTCCTTGCCATCTTTCTGAGGACCGGAACAAAAGGTGCCAGCGCCATCGAAATCGGCCGCCAACTCCTCCGCAAACATGGCGGCCTCGTCGCCTTGGCGCGGCTGGACCTTAAGGAACTTTGCAAAGAACACGGACTTGGTCTTGCCAAGGCCTGTCAACTTCAGGCGGCCTTCGAACTTGGAGTTCGTGCCGCCCGGGATGGCTCCAACTCGATCACCATCAACTCCAGCAGCTCGATTTATCACCTTCTCGCACCGCAACTGGCCCACCTTTCCAGCGAGAAACTTCTTGTTCTCACCCTGCACGGAAACGGCAGACTCATCCGCACGCGCGAACTTTCAAGCGGATCATCCAATCAAACAGTTGCCTCGATCTCCGAAATCCTTCGCCCGGTTCTCATCGACCAGGCCCCAAATTTTGCCATCGCGCACAACCATCCTTCCGGAGACACCACCCCCAGCGGACCTGACAAATCCCTTACCAGGAATCTCGCCAAAGCCGCCCACACCATGGGCCTCACTTTCATCGACCACCTCATCATCGGCCGCCCCATCGATGGAACCCAAGGCTACTATTCCTTCGCCGAGGAAGGCGAAATGTAAGACCATGAAATCCCCCTTGACCATTCTCTTCCTCCCCAACTAATGCCGAACATCCATTCCCAAGCCCTCGTCGCAGACAGTGCCATTCTGGCCGAGAACGTCGAAATCGGTCCCTTTGCGATCATTGAGGACAACGTCATCCTCGGCTCCGGTTGCCGCGTCGCTTCCCTGGCCAAAATCTGCAGCGGTGTCGTCATGGGCGAAAACAACATCGTCGAACACGGTGCGGTCATCGGAGGTCTTCCGCAGGATCTCAGCTTCGATCCGGAAACCAAATCCGGTGTTACCATCGGCGACGGGAATACTTTCCGCGAATACGTCACCATTAACCGCAGCACTCAGCCGGGAGGGAACACCATCCTCGGGGATCGAAATTTCTTCATGGCCGTAGTTCACCTCGCCCACGATGTCGAAATCGGCAACGACAACATCTTCGCCAATAATGTCATGGTCGCCGGGCATTGCCGTCTTGGCTCAAAGATTTTTCTTGGCGGCGGGTGTGGGATTCATCAGTTCATCCATGTTGGAGATTACGCCATGGTTCAGGGGAACTCCGGAGTGACCCGTGATGCTCCTCCCTACTGTATTGTCCACCAAATCAATCAACTCTCAGGCCTCAATGCCGTCGGTCTCAAGCGAGGAGGTTTTAGCTCTGCTGAACGCAAAGAAATCAAGCATGCATATTCCCTTGTTCTGAATTCCAAATTCACCCGCGCAGAGGCTCTCGAACAAGCGGACTTGCTTGAGTGGGGCCCGGCTGCGGCGAAGCTTATTGAGGCCGTGCGTTCACCTTCTTCAAAGGGAATTCTCACCCGATAGCCTCGTTTTCATTGCCAAATCAACCTCACTTCACTAGAAATCTGTCCGACAAATTATCGCCATGAGTAAACGTGTTCTTCTCACCACCACCTCCTTCCAGGACACTCCCGGAACCCACCAGGATCTTTTAAACTCCCAGGATTGGGAAGTTGTCCGCGCCCGCGGCCCGCTTTCCGAAGCCGCAATGCTCGATCTCGCCGGAGACTTCGACGCCTTTCTCTGCGGGGATGACGCCATCACCGGCGCCGTCATCGACAAGTCACTCCCCCGTCTTCAGACTATTTCGAAGTACGGCATCGGCCTCGACAAGATCAACGTCGACTATGCCACGGAGAAAAAAATCCCCGTGCTCTTCACTCCCGGAGTCAACCACACCACCGTAGCCGAGCACACCTTCGGTCTCCTTCTGGGCATCACCAAGGACATTCAGGCAAACGCCGTCGCCGTCCAAAATGGCGAATGGGTCGCCGGTTGGAAAAAGCCCGTCGGTAACGAAATCATGGGGAAGACCATCGGCATCCTTGGTCTCGGCCGCATTGGCAAGGAAGTCGCCATCCGCGCCCGCGCCTTCGGCATGGAGATCATCGCATTCGATCCCTACTTCGACGATTCTTTCGCTTCCGAATATGGCGTGACACGCTGCGCCGACATGGACGAAGTTCTTCATAATGCCGACGTCGTCTCACTCCACTGCTTCCTCAACGAGGAAACCGAGGACATGATCAACGCTTCAAAAATCGCCGGAATGCGTGACAACGTCATTGTTCTCAATTGTGCCCGCGGCGAGCTCGTCAATACCAACGACATGGCAGAGGCTCTCAAATCCGGTAAAGTCGGCGGATACGGTGCTGATGTTCTCGATGCCGAACCCCCTGCCCCAAATCACCCTCTCATTGGTGCCCCCAACTGCATCATCACCAGTCACATCGGATCCCGCACCCACGAGTCCGTCCAACGTCAGGCCAATCGTTGCCTCAACAACGCCATTAACTTCTTCGCCGGAGCCGACGATGTCCTCTGCGCCAACGGTGTCATTTAATTCCATCTCAAAATTTCAAATTCCATGAGCCTCGATATCAAACCTGCTTCAGACTGCGCCTACGACATTGTTTCGATGGGCGAAATCATGCTCCGTCTCGATCCCGGTGACGGCCGTGTCCGCACCACCCGCCAGTTTCAAGCCTGGGAAGGCGGCGGCGAATACAACGTCGCCCGCGGACTCCGCCGTTGCTTCGGTAAACGCGCCGCAGTGCTTACCGGATTCGTTGACAATGAAGTCGGCCGCCTCCTCGAAGACCTCGTCCTCCAGGGCGGAGTCGACA
Source organism: uncultured Verrucomicrobiales bacterium (assembly GCA_937916505.1). Taxonomy (GTDB): domain Bacteria; phylum Verrucomicrobiota; class Verrucomicrobiia; order Verrucomicrobiales; family Akkermansiaceae; genus SW10. The sequence goes on from CALFSW010000324.1 coordinate 28,611, forward strand.
CTCAATTCATCAAATGGGCCGACTTCGACGGCCTCGGCGTTGCCGCTCGCAATGGCCTCAACTTCACCGAGCGTGGCTTTGGAGTTCGTGCCGCCAAAGGAACGTCTGATCGCGGTCACACTGCCGCGAGTCAACTCACGGTCGATGACTTCGACTTTGAACACATCTTCGGAACTCTGGGGGTCCGTTGGTTCCACACCGGTGGAATCTTTGCCGCTCTCTCCGAAGGCAACGCGCAGCTCACCATCGAAGCCTGCAAGATCGCCAAAAAACATGGCTCCATCGTTTCCTATGACCTCAATTATCGCCCCTCACTTTGGAAATCCATTGGCGGGCAGTCCAAGGCCCGGGAAGTCAATCGTGAGATCGCCAAGTATGTCGACGTCATGATCGGCAACGAAGAAGACTTCACCGCATGCCTCGGCTTTGAGGTCGAAGGGGTCGACGAGGAAAACATCACCGGTATCGACGTCTCAAACTTCAAGAAGATGATCGAGAAAGCCGTCGCCGAGTTCCCGAACTTCAAGGCCACCGCCACCACCCTCCGCGAAGTCCATTCGGCATCCGACAATGATTGGGCCGCCCTCGCCTGGCATGACGGCGTATTCCATAATTCCATCAACCGCGAGCACCTCGAAATCTTCGACCGTGTCGGCGGCGGAGACTCCTTCGCTTCCGGCCTCATCTACGGATTCCTGGAATACAACGACGCTGCTCAAGCCGTTGAATGGGGAGCCGCCCATGGTGCCCTCGCCATGACCACACCTGGTGACACCACGATGGTAACCCGCGACGAAGTCGGCAAGCTCGTTGGCGGCGGATCGGCCCGGGTGGATCGCTAATTGACGTTCATTCCAAAAAGCCCGGAGCTGCTTCATGCACTCCGGGCTTTTTTTGTCCGCCACCTGCCTTATGAAAGACGTGTGCAACTTATTTCATTGCTCCTCCTGACTCTCATTCTGGTCTCTTGCTCCTCTTCAAAGAGTGTCTCCTTTTCACCCCCGAAGCCCCCGCCAACCGGAGGTTTCCCAAATATCTTTAAGAAATATTCCAGAGAATCCGACTCCACCATGATGGATGGCTGGGCCCGAAATTTCGACATGTCAGGTGTTTCCTTTGATCAAAGAATGACCGCCACCCTGGTGACCCGGCGACATGTCGTCATGGCGGCCCATTTTGTTCGCAAACCGGGTTCCAGGGTCATCTTCCACGGACGCAACGGAGAACGGCTTGAGCGCATCTTAATCACGAGTAAAAAGGTCTTCGGGGATGTCGCAGTCGGGCTTCTTAGCGAGGATGTCCCCTCTGGTTATAAGATCTACCCCCTCCCTGCTCCCCGTGAGAATTTTTCACATCTCGCAGGGCGCATTGCTGCGGTCACCAATCAAAACCGCCGCATCTTTTTCCACGAAGTGAAGATCGCGAACCAATTCCTCATGGCATTTCAATATCAGGATCCGGTTCAACATGGCTGGAGCAAAAAATTAATCAAAGGAGATAGCGGGAATCCCTCCTTTCTCATCAGCGGAAACGAGCTTGTTCTGGTCGAAACACATTCCACCGGAAATGCCGGCGCAGGACCTTTTTATGGAAGTATGGAACTTCAAGAAAAACTTCAGGCCGCCATCACCGAACTGGCTCCCGGCTACACGTTTCGAACCCGTGAACTTCGTCCCATTAATCACGCAGTGCGCTGACCTCAACTCCGGAGCATCCGCATTGCCGCCATCGCGCAATTTGTTCCCTGCAGGATCTCAAAATAAAAGTGCCCGAAAAAAAACTTTTAAAAATGACACTATTTTAAGTCAAAACCCGCATGTAAGAATGACACGCATGGTGCCTGTCACCTGCAAAGGCCATTAGATGATCGTCGCCCCCCCTTGGGCGGCGA